>NZ_JAHFPF010000330.1 GCF_023259385.1 Brevundimonas sp.
GGCCCTCGCCGGTCTCCCCGCCCTCGAGTTCGGACGCCGCCTGGGTCAGTCCGCACAGCGCACCACCTCGTCATAAGGCAGGGGCTGTTCGGGCGCGCTTTGCGCACCCGTCAGGGACAGCACGGCCAGGAAGGCCATCGCGAACATCAGATCCTCCACGGCACGCCCGGGCCGTTTTGCCGGAACAGAGAACCACGCGGGAGTGACAGAAGAAAGTCCGTGATTCACCCCAGATGCGCCTGTCCACCGGTGGCTGGAGCCTGATTCACGCTTCAGCCGGAACCGCGACGCGGTCCTCCTCAACGGATCAGGCTCTAGAGCACGACGCCCTCGTCGCGCCGCGCCGCGCGGGGCCGTTTCCGGTCCAGCGTCGCCCAGGCCTCGGCCAGCCGGTCCACCGCCTGCTCCAGATCGGCTTCCGGCAGGGTGAAGGGCAGGCGCACGAAGCGCTGGAAGGCCCCGCCGACGCCGAACCGCGTGCCCGGCGCGATCCGCACGCCCAGCCGCCCCGCCGCCTCGGCCAGGGCTTCGCTGGCGGGGCGGGGCAGCCCCACCCACAGCGACAGGCCTCCGGCCGGCCGATGCGCTTCCCAGTCGGGAGATACAGCCGCCAGCCGGGTCCGCAGATGGGCTTCGCGCGCCGCCAGCTGCCCGCGCCGCTCGGCCAGCGGCGCCCGATCCCCGCTCAGCAGCGTCGCCGCCGCCAGCTGTTCGATGATGGGCACGCCCAGGTCCATGGAGGCCCGGCTACGGACCACCGCCTCGACCACCGTCGGCGCGGCCCGAAGCCAGCCGATCCGCAGGCCGCCCCACCAGCTCTTGCTGGCCGAACCCAGCCGGATCACGTGGTCCCCGAGGTCACGCGGCGGGGGCGGCGGTGCGTCGAAGCCCAGCTCCCGCAGCGTCTCGTCCAGGATCAGGGTCGAACCGGCGCGCCGGGCGGCGGCGGCGATGGCCGCCTCCTGCTCCGCCGTCATGACCCGGCCCGTCGGATTGTGGTGGGTCCCGATCAGATAGATGAGGCGCGGCCTCGCCCGCTCGATCGCCGCGGTCAGGGCGTCGATGTCCCACCCTTCCGCCGGCAGGGCGACCGGCGCGGGCCGCAGCCCGGCCCGGACGATGGCGTCGATCGCGTGATGGAAGGTCGGATGGTCGATCAGCACCGCGTCTCCGGGCCGCGCCAGCGACCGCAGCAGCAGCGCCAGCGCGTTCTGGGCGCCCGCCGTGACCACGATCTGGTCCGCCGTCGTCTGAAGCCCCATCCGCTCATAGTCCCCCGCCACGGCGTCGCGCAGGGACTGGACGCCGACGGGGCCGTAGCCGTGGCCGGGCAGATGGAGGGGCAGGGACGCCAGCGCCTGGGCGTAGGCGGCGTGCAGGTGGGCGCCCGCGGGCATCACCGCCGTGGCCATGTCGATCAGGCCCGAGGCCTCGCGGTGGTGCAACGGGTCGCGACGGCCGGCCGGTCCCGGCGGCAGTGCGGTGAAGCTGCCCGACCCGACCCGGCTGACCACGAAGCCGTCGGCCCGCAGGCGGTCCAGGGCGGCGCTGATCGTGATCCGGCTCAGCCCCAGGGCCTCGGCCAGCCGCCGCTCGCCGGGCAGTTTGGCGTCGAGCGGCAGGCGGCCGTCCAGCACCAGCCGCTTCAGCGCCTCGGCCAGGCTGCGGTAGGCGGCGTCGTCGCCATGCGCGGCGCGCCATTCGTTCAGCTGGCGGGTCAGGGCGACGGGATTGACGATGGGGGCGTTCACAGGGCCACACTCGAACAAGTGGCTCTATAAAACAAGGCCGGTTGGGCTAGGTCTGCGGGATGTTCCTGCGCCGCTTCATCCAGCTTCAGATCGGTCTGTTCGTGTACGGACTGTCGCTCGCCCTCATGGTCCGGGCCGATCTGGGCCTGAATCCGTGGAGCGTGTTCCATCAGGGCCTGTCGGACGTGACGGGCCTGAGCCTGGGCATGATCGTCAACGGCGTCGGCCTTCTGGTGCTGCTGCTGTGGATCCCGCTGCGCCAGAAGCCGGGGATCGGCACCATCTGCAACGTCCTGCTGATCGGGACGGCGGCGGATCTCTGCCTGTGGCTGCTGCCGCCCCTCGAGGGGCTGTGGCTTCGGGCCGCGTGCATGGTCGTCGCGGTGGTGCTGAACGCCGCCGCCACCGGGGCCTATATCGGCGCCGGCCTGGGCCCGGGTCCGCGCGACGGCATCACCACCGGCCTGCTCAAGGTCACGGATTGGCCCATTCGCTGGATCCGCACGGGCGTCGAGGCCACGGTGCTGGGGCTGGGCTGGCTGATGGGCGGCACGGTCGGGGTCGGCACGATCCTGTTCGTGCTGACCACCGGTCCGCTGCTTCAGATCTTCCTGCCGATGTTCACCCGGCCCGAAACCACCCCCGCGAGGGTCAGCCCCGTTCCTTCGTCTTCGTGAAGGCCACTTTCGGGAAGCGTTCGCCGACGTAGCCGGTCTCCCAGCTCGACTTGGCCAGGAAGACCGGATCGCTGTCGATGTCCGTGGCCATCTGGCCGCGGTACTTGCCCATGAAGTCCTCGAGGTCGGCCTTGGCTCCGCCGATCCAGCGCGCCTCGGCGTAGGGGCTCGGTTCGAAGATGACCTCCAGCCCGTATTCCTCGCCCAGACGGTCGGCCATGACCTCGAACTGCAGCTGGCCGACGGCGCCGACGATGAAGTCCGAGCCCAGTTCCGGCCGGAACAGCTGGGTCACGCCTTCCTCGGCCAGGCCCTCCAGCGCCTTCTTCAGGTGCTTGGCCTTCAGCGGATCCTTGACCCGGACCCGTTGCAGGATTTCCGGGGCGAAGTTGGGCAGGCCGGCGAAACGCACCAGGCCGCTCTCCGACAGGCTGTCGCCGACGCGCAGCACGCCGTGGTTCGGGATGCCGATGACGTCGCCGGCATAGGCGTCCTCGGCCAGTTCGCGGTCCGAGGCGAAGAACATGATGGGCGCGTTGACCGACAGCGACTTGCCGGTGTTCTGCACCTTCAGCTTCATGCCGCGCTTGAAGCTGCCCGACGCCATGCGGAACATGGCGATCCGGTCGCGGTGATTG
>NZ_JAHFPF010000331.1 GCF_023259385.1 Brevundimonas sp.
GCTTCGTCGGAAGCGGCATGGGTCCGCGCTCGAGGAGAACCTCGCAGATCATCTCCATGAACCTGAGCTTGCCGAACGCCAGCTGGCCGGCCGCGCCGACCGCTGTCGTCGACGGCGAGACGTCGAGGCTCGCCGCCAGTTGCCGCAGTTCGTAGACGTGAAGAAGGCTGAGCAGATCGGACACGCCCGGCTTGCCGATCGTCGCCGGCATCGCCAGCGCCGGCACAATACCGGGCTTCGCCACCCGGAAGCCCACGTGAAGGGGCAGGCATCCTCGCAGCTCACCCACGGCCGCCGGCGTCGAGAGAACCCAGATCTCCGCCAGATACGCCTTGGCGGCCGTCACCAGATGGACCAGGGCGCTCCGATCGGAGGCCGCGTTCCAGAAGAAGATCCCGCAGATCCGGCCGTCCTCGATCACCGCGAGGTCTACCTTGCCCCCACACGGCAGACGCAGGTCCCGCATCGTCCTGCAGTGGGGGCGTTCATTCTCCAGCCAGACATAGGCCGCATCGATCAGATAGCCGGTCATGCGGCGACGCTCCGGTGAACCGCTTCCCGTTCCAGGTCGAACGCATCGAGCGCTTCCTGTTTGGCGCGGCCGAGGATCTCGCGGATCGAGCCATCCGCCTCGAGCAGATGCACCACCCTGTGACCCAGGGGCCCTCGCGCGATGACGCCCGCCTGCAGGAACCCTAGAACCGTGGTCCCTTCACGCCAGGCGAACACCAGGCCGCCGTCCGACGCACCCAGCGCCGACGGCAAGCGCAGCAGATGTTCCGGGGTCATCCCGTGGAACGACGCCCTCCGGACAAACTCCGTGATGAACGCATGGCCCAGCCGGATGGCCTTGGCGATGTCGTCTCCGGTCACGACGTGCGTCGGCTCGACGATCAGCCCCGAAAGCTTGTCATACCAGGGCTGGCAGAGCCCCAGCTCCTCATCATCGACGATCATTGGGTTCTCCAAGTCGGTCTCTCCTGTGTGATCAGATCTGTTTCGCCCCGGCCGCGAGCCGGCCCCGGGCAGCGCTCCCCGAAAATCGAAGGGCGGGCCGCGGCGGCCGCAACGGCTTCGCCGTCCTCCGCTGCGCTGCGGTCCTGCGGATGCGTCCCCCGCTCGGAGCCCGCCCGATTGGTTTCGGGTCGCCCGGGGATCGGCCCCGCGCGCGAGGAGGCTTCCAAATGAAGGATCGCAAGAGTCCCGCCGACCGGATCACCGCCAGCATCATCGAGCAGCTGGAACAGGGCGTTCGGCCATGGACCAAGCCGTGGGCGTCCAAGGCCGGCGGATCCGTCGCACTGCCGTTGCGCGCCAACGGCGAGCCCTATCAGGGCATCAATGTCGTCATGCTCTGGCTTCGCGGAGCCACGGAGGGCTACTCCGGGTCCCGATGGATGACCTACCGCCAGGCCGCCGCCCTCGGCGGGCAGGTCCGCGCAGGCGAGAAGTCCACCCTCGTCGTCTATTACGGCCAGTCCCAGGCCAAGGGAGAACCCGATCCGTCCGCCGGCGACGCAGACGCCCGCAGCTTCCGTTTCCTGAAGGGCTATCCCGTCTTCAACGTCGAACAGATCGACGGCCTTGACGCCGAGTTCTACCCGACACCGGTCCCCGCCCAGGAACCCGATGCGGCCGCCGAACAGGCCCGCATCGCCTCGGTCGAAGAGTTCATCGCCGCTACCGGCGCCCAGATAAGCTGGTCCGGAGATCAGGCCTACTACGCCCCGGGCCCGGACCACATCCGCCTCCCCGAACGACACCTGTTCCGCGACATCGAGCAGGCCTACGCCACGGCCGCGCATGAGTTGATACACTGGACCGGCGCCAAGCACCGGCAGGACCGCACGTTCGGCTCCAAATTCGGCGATCCCGCTTACGCCCGCGAGGAGCTGGTGGCTGAGCTTGGAAGCGCCTTCCTCGGCGCCCACCTCGGCTTGCGGCCCGACCACATCGAGGACCATGCGGCCTACCTCGACCACTGGCTGAAGGTCCTGCGCACCGACAGCCGCGCCATTCTTCGCGCCGCGTCCCAGGCCCAGGCCGCAACCGATTACCTTCTGGCCATCGCTGGACGCGCGGTCGCCCCTATCACGGAGGATCTCGCAGAGGCCGCGTGAGGCCAGAGCCGCGCCCGCCTCACGGCGGCGCGGTGTTTCCGGGGCGGGGCCGTGCATCAGGCAGGCTCGCTCGTGAACAGCCAGCCGTTCACCTGCAGGACCTCGCCCGTGTCCATGCACGTCGCTTCGAACGTCCCGTCCAGCTCGGCGTCTGCAGCGTGGGCGAGATCTAGATCCACGCCCGCCGAGAAGAAGTCTCCGCGGCAGTCATGGCCGCGCTCGGCGGCCAGCTGCGCGGGCGATCTTGGGGCGGCGCTCACAGCACCGCCCCTTCGATCGCTGCGCGCCCCTTGGAGGGAGGGGGGACAGAGGCGCGCGCGATTTGCGGTTTTCCGGCTTCGACGGGCGAGACCGGCGACGCCGGCGCGAGCGCCAGACTGACGCTATGCCCGGCGAAGAACTTCAGCAGCTCCTCGCCGCTGATGATCCGGACGTCGCCGCACTGGCGTTGCATCTGGCGCAGTCGCTCGGGCGTCCGTCCCGTATGGACGAACAGCCCTCGCGCCTTGCGCCTTTGGCAGACGGCGTCGAAGGCCCAGACGTGATCTTCCTTGATGTAGGCCTTGTATCTCTTGGCCTGGATGAGCCACCGTTCGCCGTTCAGCGTGAACTGACCGTCGATTCCGCCGTCTCCGGAGTAGGAAGTTCCCCGGATGATGTTGACACCGCGTCGGGCCAGCTCCGAGAGGATCATGTCCTCGAACCGGTAGGGGCACACCTTGCGCAGGTAGCCGAAGACTCGCCCCGGGTTTTCCAGCGGCGCCATCGAGCGGATGAGCTTCAGATCGTCCCAGGAACGACGCTCGTTGTAGGCGTGCTGTTTTTGCGCCTTCGTCGGTTTCGGCCGGCGCAGGAATCCGATGAAGAGCGCGAACAGGAAAAACCCCGCCAGATAGGGCAGGGCGGGTTGCATCGCGGTCCAAAGGGCACCGGCGATATCGATG
>NZ_JAHFPF010000332.1 GCF_023259385.1 Brevundimonas sp.
CCTCACAGGGCGGCCTTTTTGCTGTCCGGCGTCAGGGAAGACGGTTCAGGCCGTCTCGCCCTGGAGCCGCTTCACGATGCGCTCGCGGCCGATCATGGGGGCGATGGCCGCCATGTCCGGGCCGTGCGGCTGGCCGGTCAGGATCAGGCGCAGCGGCATGAACAGGGTCTTGCCCTTGGCGCCCGTCGCCTCCTTCACCGCATTGGTCCAGGTCGGCCACAGAGTGTCGTCGACCGTCTCCGGCAGCACCGCCAGGGCGGCGGCGGCGAAGGCCGGGTCCTCGATCACCGGCGTGATCGGACCACGCACGATGGCCGCCATTTCAACGACATCGGCGAATTTCTGAAGGTTCGGTCGCACTGCGTTCCAGAAGCCCTCGCCCAGATCGGCGTCCAGTCCGGCCAGGCGCGGCTGCGCCACGGCGTAGTCCATGGCGTGCAGGGCCTGGGCGTTCAGGCGGTCCAGATCGGCGGTGTCGTAGCGCGCCGGCGAACGCCCCATCTTGGAGAAGGCGAAGCTGTCGCCCAGCGCCTGCACCGAGGTTCCGACTTCCAGCGGGTCCGAGGTGCCGATGCGGCCCAGGTGGCTGGTGATGGCGATCGGCTCGTAGCCCAGGTCGCGCATCTCCGAGATCGAGAGCGAGCCCAGGCGCTTGGACAGGGCCGCGCCGTCGGCGCCGACCAGCAGCGGCATGTGGGCGAACGCGGGGACCGGGCCGCCCAGCGCCTCGAAGATCTCGATCTGGGCGCCGGTGTTGGTGACGTGGTCTTCACCGCGGATGACGTGGGTGATGGCCATGTCGATGTCGTCGACGACCGACGGCAGGGTGTAGAGGAACAGGCCGTCCTCGCGGATCAGCACCGGGTCCGACATCGACGCGGTGTCGACCTCGGCATGGCCGCGCGCCAGGTCTTCCCAGGCGACGCGCTTGCCTTCCAGCTTGAAGCGCCAGTGCGGACGGCGCCCCTCGGCCTCGTACGCGGCCTTCTGGGCGTCGGTCAGGTCCAGAGCGGCGCGGTCGTAGATCGGCGGCAGGCCGCGCGACAGCTGCACCTTGCGGCGGCGATCCAGCTCTTCGGAGGTTTCGTAGCAGGCGTAGAGGCGGCCCGAGGCCTTCAGGCGGTCGGCGGCCTCCTCGTAGCGGTCGAACCGCTTGGACTGGTTGTGGCGCTCATCCCAGAGCATGCCCAGCCAGGTCAGGTCGTCCTCAATGCCCTGTTCGAACTCGGGCGTGGAGCGGGCCAGGTCGGTGTCGTCGATGCGCAGCACGAAGCTGCCGCCCTGCCCTTTGGCGAACATCCAGTTCACCAGGGCGGTGCGCACGTTCCCGACGTGCAGCTTACCCGTCGGAGACGGGGCGAAACGGACCTTGACGGACATTGAGACGACCTTGAAACGCGAGGCGCGGTAGGTCGCGCCCGCAGCCCCTCAAGTCAAGGCCGACGGCCCGTCGGGCCGCCGGAATCAGTCGTCGCGGTGAACCCGTTCGCGGCGCTCGTGCCGTTCCTGGGCTTCCACCGACAGCGTCGCCGTCGGGCGGGCCTCAAGACGGCCCAGGCTGATGGGCTCGCCGGTTTCCTCGCAGTAGCCGTACGATCCGTCCTCGATCCGGCGCAGGGCCTCGTCGATCTTGGAGATCAGCTTGCGCTGACGATCCCGCGTACGCAGTTCCAGCGCACGATCAGATTCGGAAGACGCCCGGTCGACGAGATCCGGATGGTTCTCCGTCTCGGCCTTCAGATTGGTCACGGTACCCTTCGACTCGCGAAGGATATCGTCCTTCCAGTCCATGAGCTTGCCCTTGAAATAGGCCAGCTGCCGTTCATTCATGAACGGCTCATCGTCAGACGGCCTGTAGGCGGCCGGCTCGATCACAGACGCCAATGCGTTCATCGCACTCACGCTCTAAGCAGCGCCCCCCTGTGGCGCACCGCTGCGTATAGGGATGACGAAGAGTCGCGGCAACAGGCTTGCGGGAGCGCGCGACCTGTGAAGGTTCAACGATCACTGTGACCGTGACATTTCTTCCTCACCTGACACGCGTGGCGGGTGATTTCGGGGACGATTATGCCGTTTTACGCTGCGTTGCGGCGAAGATCGGCCTTGGCCAGTTCAACCGCGGCGCGCAGATCGATCTGATCCAACAGGCTGGTCAGGGCCGGGTCGGCGTCTTCCGGGCGGTCTTCGCGCAGGGTGCGGCTCAGGCGCTCCAGCGCGCCCTCCCCGGCTTCGCCCGACAGCAGGGCCAGCTTCAGCTCGTCCAGCCGGTCCAGAAGCCCGCTTCCCCGCCGAACGGCCCGGCGGCGGCGCTCGGTGGCGTCCTCGACCCCCTGCAGGGCCATGAGGGCGTTCATGCCGGCGACGCCCGAGACCGAAGCCGCGGTCGCCGGCGCGCTGGCCGGGGCGGCGGACGAACCGCCGGACACGGAAAAGCCGCCCGCAGCCCTGGCGGGACGCGAACCCTGGGAGGCCGAGGGGCCGGTGGCGCCGGTGACCTTCATGCGGTGCGACTCCAGAACATGCCGGACCATCGGGCGGCGCAGGTCACTGTTTGGTTAACGGCCCGGCAGAAACTGCCGCCGGCGCCGGGCTCCAGATATGAGCCGCCGTTGATTTCACTGATGTTTTGATCTGGCACGCCACTGGCATCACGGGACACACAACTGTTCGCGGACCTCCGACCGATGCAGAAACTGCTAGCCTCCCTCCTGACCGCCGCCGCTTTGGCCGGATTCGCCGCGCCGGCGACGGCCCAGTCGCGGATCAAGGACATCGCCGCCATCGAGGGCGTGCGGTCCAACCAGCTGGTCGGCTACGGACTGGTGGTCGGCCTGGCCGGCACCGGCGACTCGCTGCGCAACTGCCCCTTCACCCGGCAGTCGCTGGAAGGGATGAGCGAACGGCTGGGAAACAACATCCGCGGCTCGACGGCGAACACCAAGAACATGGCCGCGGTCATGGTCACCGCCGACCTGCCCGCCTTCTCCACCCCGGGGGCGCGCATCGATGTGAACGTCTCCTCCA
>NZ_JAHFPF010000101.1:0-2227 GCF_023259385.1 Brevundimonas sp.
CGGTTGCGCCCCTGGCCGCCGCTCGGGCCGCCCCGCCGGTCGCCGCGCCCGCCGCCGCCAACGCGCCGTCCGCTCCGCCGGCGGTGGCCCCCGTCACCATCCGCGTCGACCTGGACCGCGTCGACCGCCTGATCAACGTCGTCGGCGAACTGGTCATCCAGCAGGCCATGCTGGCCCAGCGCGTCGCCGAAAGCGGCCTCACGCGCTCCTCGGGCGTGCTCATGGGTCTGGAAGACCTGGAGCTGCTGACCCGCGAGATCCAGGACAGCGTCATGGCTATCCGGGCCCAGCCGGTGAAATCGGTGTTCCAGCGCATGCCGCGCCTGGTCCGCGAAGTCGCCGACATGACCGGCAAGCGGGTCAAGCTGGTCACCGCCGGCGAGGACACCGAGGTCGACAAGACCGTGGTCGAACGCCTGGCCGAGCCCATCACCCACATGCTGCGCAACGCCATCGACCACGGGCTGGAGACGCCCGCGGACCGCGAGGCCGCCGGCAAGAGCCCCGAGGGCGTGGTCCACCTGGCCGCCCTGCACCGCTCGGGCCGCATCGTCATCGAGATCAGCGACGACGGCCGCGGCATCAACCGCGAACGCGTCAGGGGCATCGCCGTCAGCCGCGGCCTGATCGCCGAGGACGCCGTCCTGACCGACGAGGAGGTCGACAACCTGATCTTCCTGCCCGGCTTCTCGACCGCCGAGACGATCACGGACGTCTCGGGCCGCGGCGTGGGCATGGACGTGGTCAAGCGCTCCATCCAGGCGCTGGGCGGCCGAATCTCCATCAGCTCGATCCCGGGCAAGGGCTCGACCTTCACCCTCAGCCTGCCGCTGACGCTGGCCGTGCTGGACGGCATGGTCGTCGGCGCCGCCGAACAGACCCTGGTCGCCCCGCTGACCAATATCGTCGAGAGCCTGACCCCCCGCGCCGAGGACGTGCATTACGTCGGCGGCCGCGACGCGGTCATCCGCTTCCGCGACAGCTTCGTGCCGCTGGTCGACGTGGCCCAGGTCATGGGCTTCCGGGACACGCCGGTCCCGCCCGGTCAGGGTGTGGCCCTGGTCGTCGAAACCGAATCCGGCGCCCGCGCCGCCCTGATGGTCGACGCCATCCAGGGCCAGCGACAGGTCGTCATCAAGAGCCTGGAGACCAACTACCAGCAGGTCCCCGGGGTCGCCGCCGCCACCATTCTCGGCGACGGCCGCGTCGCCCTGATCCTCGATGTGGACGCCATCGTCGCCAACGCCCGTCGCCGCGCGGCGGGTCCCGAACTCAAGCTCGCGAGCTGATCCATGACCGAAGTGCAAACCAACGCCGCTGTCCGTGAACTGATCGCCTTCCGTATCGGCGAGCAGGAATTCTGCGTCGACATCATGTCGGTGCGCGAGATCCGCGGCTGGACCCCCGCCACCCCGCTGCCCCGGTCCCCCGGCTATATGAAGGGCGTCATCAACCTGCGCGGGGCCGTGCTGCCGATCGTCGATCTGGGGGCCCGCTTCGGCCTCAGCACCTCGGACCCGACCGCGCGCCACGTCATCATGGTGGCCCACATCGGCGGCCGCACCGTGGGCCTGCTGGTCGACGCCGTCTCGGACATCATCCAGCTGACCGACGGCGCCGTGCAGCCGACCCCCGACGTGGCCAGCGACGACGTGCGCACCTTCGTGAAGGGCATCTTCGCCCTGGAAGGCCGCATGATCAGCCTGATCGAGCTGGATATGATCCTGCCGGAAACGGAAGCCGAAGCCGCATGACGTCCGCCGCCGGGGCGTCGTCGATGGTGGAGGGCGAGTTCGTCCTCACGCCGGAAGACTTCCGCCACATCGCCCACACCCTGCATTCCTACGCCGGCATCGCGCTGGGCGAGGGCAAGGCCGCGCTGGTCTATTCGCGCCTGGCCAAGCGCCTGCGCGTGCTCGGCCTGCGCAGCTTCCGTGAGTATTGCGCCCTGATCGACGGCGTGGACGGGGTGGACGAGCGTCAGCTGATGACCGCGGCCCTGACCACCAACGTCACCCGCTTCTACCGCGAGCCGCACCATTTCGATCATCTCCGGGACAAGGTGATGCCCCGCCTGGCCGAGCGCGCCCGCGCCGGCGGCCGGGTGCGGCTGTGGTCGGCCGCCTGTTCGAACGGGCAGGAGCCCTATTCGATGGCCCTGACCGTGCTCCAGACCCTGCCCGAGGCGGCCGAGCTGGACGTGAAGATCCTGGCCACCGACATCGAC
>NZ_JAHFPF010000101.1:2237-11057 GCF_023259385.1 Brevundimonas sp.
CGCTGGAGCCCGCGCCCGTCACCCTGTGGCGCAAATATTTCTACCGCGCCGACCGCGGAAACTGGACCGCCGGGGCCCAGCTGAAGCGTCTGGTGTCGTTCAAGGAGCTGAACCTGATCGGCGACTGGCCGATGAAGGGCAAGTTCGACGTCATCTTCTGCCGCAACGTGGTCATCTATTTCGACGACGCCACGCAGGAGAAGGTCTGGAACCGGTTCACCCCGCTGATGAACCCGGGCGCCACCCTCTACATCGGCCACTCCGAACGGGTCGCCGGCGCGGCGATGTCCCGCCTGCAGACCAGCGGCCTGACCACCTACCAGCTCGGGACCGCCGCATGAGCCGTCCGGTCACCGTCCTGGTCGTCGACGACAGCCCCACCATGCGGGGGCTGCTGACGGCCGCCCTGCGCCGCGATCCCGAGATCGAGGTCGTCGGCTCGGCCGCCGATCCGCTCGAGGCCCGCGAGGCGATCAAGCGGCTGAACCCGGACGTCATCACCCTCGACGTCGAGATGCCCAACATGAATGGGCTGGAGTTCCTCGAGAAGATCATGCGCCTGCGGCCGATGCCGGTGGTCATGGTTTCGACCCTGACCCAGGCCGGGGCCGAGACGACCGTCGCGGCGCTGGAAATGGGCGCGGTCGACGCGATCGGGAAACCCATGGACGGCACCCCCGCCGCCACCGCCTTCGCCGAGCTGGCGACCAAGGTGAAGACCGCCGGCCGCTCGCGCGTCCGCGCTCGGGGCGACGCGCCCGCGGCGCCACCGCCGGTCGATACCGACTATCGTCCGGATCCGAACCATGTCCTGGCCATCGGCGCCTCGACCGGCGGCGTCGAGGCCCTGCTGACCATCCTGCAGGGCTTCCCCGCCGACTGCCCGGCCACGGTCATCACCCAGCACATGCCGGCGACCTTCACCAAGAGCTTCGCCGCCCGCCTGGACAAGGTCTGCGCCCCGACCGTCTCCGAGGCCGAGGACGGCGCGCCGGTGAAGCCCGGCCACGTCTACATCGCTCCCGGCGGCGAGGCTCATCTGGAAGTCTCCGGCGCCTCCCCGCGTTGCCGCCTGGTGCGCAGCGAGACCGTCAACGGCCACCGTCCATCGGTCGATGTCCTGTTCCACTCGGTCGCCCGCCTGGGCCGTCCCATGACCGGCGTCATCCTCACCGGCATGGGCAAGGATGGGGCCCAGGGCCTGCTGGCCATGCGCGCCGCCGGAGCCCGGACGCTGGGCCAGGACGAGAATTCCTCGGTCGTCTACGGCATGCCGCGCGCCGCCCATGAGATCGGCGCCGTCGAGCGCCAGCTCCCGCTTCACCGCCTCCGTCCCGCCATTCTCGACCTCTGCGCCGCGTCCCCCCGCGCCGTAACGCCTGCCGCCTGAAGGATTCCGCATGCCCTCCGCCGCCGCCCTGAATGTCCTTGTGGTTGATGACCAGCTGACGATGCGTTCGCTGGTCCGCAACAGCCTGCAGCAGCTCGGCGTGCGCGAAATTCGTGAGGCCGCGGACGGCGAGATCGCCCTGCGGGAGGTCGTGACCAAGCCCGTCCATCTGGTGATCTCGGACTTCAACATGCCGAACCTGGACGGCCTGGGCCTGCTGCGCGCCATCCGCGCCCACCCGCCGATCCAGACCACGGCCTTCATCATGCTGACCGGCCGCGCCGACCGCGAACTGGTCCAGCGCGCGGTCCAGTTCGGCGTCAACAACTACCTGGTCAAACCCTTCACCGTCGCCCAGCTGAAAGAGAAGCTGGAAGGCGTGTTCGGACCGCTGACATGACCCCCGCCCAGTCTTCGGACCGCGGCGAGATCCGCATCCACGTCGGCCAGGGCGAGCACCATGTGACGGCCGATCCGTCGGTCATGCTGACCACGGTGCTGGGCTCCTGCGTCGCCGCCTGCCTGACCGATCCTGTGGCCGGCGTCGGCGGCATGAACCACTTCCTGCTGCCGGACGGCGCGGGCGCCGGGACAGACGCGGGCCGCCGTTACGGCGCCTATGCGATGGAGCTGCTGATCAACGAGCTGATCAAGGCGGGCGCTCGCCGCGAGCGGCTGGAGGCCAAGCTGTTCGGCGGCGGCCGCATGTTCGACAGCCTGCGCGATGTGGGCATGGCCAACGCCGACTTCGCCGAACGCTTCCTGCGCGACGAAGGCATCCGCGTCATCGGCGGCAGCTTGCGCGGCGCCGGCGGACGCCGGCTGCACTATTGGCCCGTCAGCGGCCGCGCCCTGCAGCGCGGCGTGACCGACGCCGCCACCGTCCCGACGCGTCCCGCGCCCATTCTTCCGCCGGTGGTCGCCGGCGGCGAACTGGAGCTGTTCTGATGCCCGCGGACGCGCCTGCCCTGCTGGCCGCCCTGGCCGCCGAGATCGGCGACGTCCGCGCGGGCGTGGACCGCATGTCCACCCTCGTTTCCGACCTGGTGCGCCGCCTTCCCGCCGAGGACCGGGCCGAGGCCCTGACCGACGCCCAGGCGCTGGACGTGCTGATCCAGCGCCTCGACGCCGTGGCGGGCGTCCTGCACGGCCTGTCTGATGGCCAGACCTCGGCCGACGCCGTCTCCACCGTCCTGCTGGCCGATATGGCCGGCCGACTGAAGGGCGAGACGCCTGCGTCGCCCGCTGTCGCCGCCCACCCGCCGCCCGCCTCGGGCGATGTCCTGCTGTTCGACTGATCCCATGTCCGCCGCTTCCTCCCAGTCCGCCGCCAACACCCGGGTCAACCTCGAGCACTCGACGGTCCTGCTGATCGACGACAATCCCAAGTCGCTGGATATGCTCAGCTCGATCTTCCACGGCTTCGGCGTGAAGGAGCAGATCAAGTGCGAGAGCGCGGCCGAGGCGGCCGAGATCGTCAAGCGCCGCGCCGTCGACCTGATCCTGGTCGACTGCTCGATGCCCGAGATGGACGGCTATGACTTCACCCGCTGGCTGCGCCGCGAGACCCCCGCGCCGACCCGCCACACGCCGGTGATCATGCTGACCGGCCACGCGGCCCAGTCCAGCATCCAGAAGAGCCGCGACTGCGGCGCCAGCTTCGTGGTCGCCAAGCCCCTGACCCCGACGGTGCTGCTGCGCCGGATCCTGTGGCTGGGCGGCGACGAGCGCGAGTTCGTGGAGTGCGAGACCTACGTCGGCCCCGACCGCCGGGTGCGCAATTTCGGCCCGCCGCTCGGCGAGCCCGGCCGCCGCGCCGGCGACCTGTCCACCCACGTGGGCGAACCGGCCGAGGCGAACATGGATCAGTCCGATATCGACATGCTGATGAAACCCATGCGGGTGGCCCTGTGACCCAAGTGCGCACGACGAAGATCAAGAGCTCGCTGGCGAAGCAGCTGGAACGGCCGGGCGGTCGCACCATCGCCGACGCCCAGCGCCTGGCCGAGGCCGGCCTGCAGAGCCACAAGGCCGACATCATGGCCGACCTCGGCCGCCTGATCGGCCAGCTGGAGGATCTGTGCGTGGCCGCCGCGCCGGAGGGCCGGGAACGGGTCTACGTGCTGGCCGCCGCCCTGGTCGACCTGGCCGGCTTCTTCGACACCGGACCGCTGTACAGCGCCGGCTACAGCCTGTGCGACCTCAGCGACCGCATGCGCGCCCCCGCGCCGTGGAACTGGCCGGCGGTCGAGGTGCATGTGAAGGCTCTGCGCCTGATCCATACGGGCGGCTGCAAGGCCGGGGCCGAGTCCGACATCCTGCTGGCGGGGCTCCGCAGCGTGCTGGGCGCGTTCACGGCGGCGGCGTGAGGCCAGTTTTCTCCCTCCCCCGAAGTGGGGAGGGATGTCGGCGCGAAGCGACGACAGGGTGGGGAATTTCGGTTCGCCGCCGTTCCCCACCCGTCCCGCTTCGCGGTCCACCCTCCCCATGAGGGGAGGAAGATTTACTATCCGAACCTCGCCTTCAGCTCGGCCTTGACCACCTTGCCCGCCGCGTTGCGGGGCAGGGGGCCGTCGATCACGAAGATCTCCACCGGCGTCTTGAACGCCGCCAGCCGCGCCGCCGTCAGCGCCTTCAGCGTCGCCGCGTCCACCGTCTGGCCGGGCGCCAGCGAGACCACGGCCACCGGCTCCTCGCCCAGCACCGGATGCGGCCGGGCGATCAGCGCGGCCTCGGCCACCGCCGGGTGGTCGAACAGCACCGCCTCGACCTCCTGGCAGTAGATGTTCTCGCCGCCGCGGATGATGATGTCCTTCTTGCGATCGACGATGAAGCAGAAGCCCTCCTCATCGATCCGCGCCAGGTCGCCGGTGCGCACCCAGCCGTCGACGAAGGTCGCGGCGGTCTCCTCCGGCCGGTTCCAGTAGCCCTTGACCACATTGGGCCCATAGGCCAGCAGCTCGCCGACCTCGCCCGCCGGCAGGTCCGCGCCGTCCGGACCGACCACCTTGATCGCGCTGACCGGCATGGCCGGGCCGCAGCTGTCGGGGCGGTTGACGTAGTCCTCGCCGAAATGATGGGTGTGGGTGGCCGAGGTCTCGGTCATGCCCCAGCCCGATCCCGGCGAGGCGCTGGTCCGGTCGGCGATCTGGCGCACCAGGTCCGTCGGCGCCGCCGCCCCGCCGTAGGTCACGGTCTCCAGCGAGGACAGGTCGTATTTGTCCCGGTCCGGATGCTGCAGCAGCTGGATCGCCACCGTCGGCACCCCGCCGATCAGGTTGATCTTCTCCCGCTCGATCAGCATCAGCGCCTCGGCGGCGTCGAACCGGCGCTGGCAGACCAGCGTCTGCCCCGTCACCAGCGCGGGCAGCAGCAGGGCGTTGCAGCCGGTCGTGTGGAAGAAGGGAATGGACACCAGTCCGACCTTGGCCGGGGCCGCCGGGTCCGGCGTCGGCGGCGCCTCGCCCCGGCGCACGAAGCTGCGGACATAGGAATACAGCCCCGCCACCGCGCCGCAGCCGGCGTTCCGATGGGTGCCCAGCGCCCCCTTGGGGAAGCCGGTGGTGCCGGAGGTGTAGAAGATCGCCGCCGGATCCTCGGGGTCCAGCGGCACGCCGGGCATCTCGCCCGCGGGCAGGTCCGCCCAGGTCGCCGGGGCGCCGATGACGGCCTCCAGCCGGCGCACGCGCGGATCGCCGACCGCCTCGGTTCCGCGGCAGACCAGCACGTCGGCCAGGGCCGTCAGCTCCGGCAGGTGGGGCGCGATCCGTTCCAGCCGCTCGATGTCGACGATGGCGACCGTGCTGCCCGAGTCCGCCAGTCCGTAGGCCAGCTCCGCCCCGGTCCACCAGGCGTTCAGCGGCGTGGCGACGGCGCCGCACAGGGCGGCGGCGAAGAAGGCCACGGGCCATTCCGGCAGGTTGCGCATGGCGATGGCGACCCGGTCGCCCTTCTTCAGCCCGCGCGCCTTCAGGTCCGCGGCCAGCGCCAGGGTGGCTCTCGCGAAGGCCTCGTACGACACCCGTTCATCGCCGTAGACGATGAAGGTCCGGCCGCCCCACTGGCGTCCGGCCATGAAGCTGTGCAGCAGCGTCAGCGGCGCGTTCTTCCAGATCCGGTAGGGCCGCCCCTCGATCACGGCGTCGACGACCTCGAACGGCGAGCCCGGCGCGGTCAGGGCGGCGGTCGCGTGGGCCAGGGGCAGGGCGGGCCACGGGCGTGTGGTGGTTTCGGTCATCTGGCGCTTCCTGGTCGGGTCCGCCGCTTTGCGCGGTCTGGTCTGGCGCCACACTGACCCCGATTACCGCAACTGATCAAGGTTCAGTTGGTCGCAGCAAGGCGGAGTCGGAAACGGGCGGAGCCTGGCGCTCCGCCCGTGCCCTCGGTTTACTGATTGCGGCCAGTGCTCCGCGCCGCCTGATCGATCACGTCGGCGACCTCGTGCGGCCGGGACACCATCGGAACGTGGCTGGCCTCGATCTCGCGCACTTCGGCGCCGATCTTGCGCGCCTGCTGGCGAAGCATGGCCGGGGCGATTGCCGCGTCCTCCGTGGCGACGATGAACCAGCTCGGACGTGTTCTCCAAGCGGCTTGGGTCACCGGCGTTCCAAAGACCGACATTGCGATCGGCACCTGAGAGTCGCGCATGAAGGCGGCGTCCGCGTCATTCACGTCAGCGGCGAAGCCTTCCTGGAAGCGCTCGGGGTTGATGAAGCCGAAGCCGTCGGCCTGGGTGTCGATGACGAAGGTCGAGGGGATGCCAAAGCCTTCGTACTGGTCGCCGGCCGTCTCGCCCACGTCCGGGGTCAGGGCCGAGACATAGACCAGACCCTTCACCTTGTCGTCCACGCCCGCCTCGGTGATCACCACGCCGCCCCAGGAATGGCCGACCAGGATGACGCCGCCCTCCTGGCGGGCGATGGCGCGCCGCGTCGCCGCCACGTCATCGGCCAGCGAGGTCAACGGGTTCTGGACGATCGTCACTCGGTAGCCTCGGGCGGTGAGGTCATCATAGACCCCGCGCCAGCCGGAGCCGTCGGCGAAGGCGCCGTGCACCAGCACGACGTTGCGGACGCTTTGATCCACGGGGATGTGTTGAACGGACTGGGCCTGGGCGGCTCCGCCGATGCTGGCGGCGCCGACGGCGGCGAGGAGGATGTTGCGGAACGTGATCATGGTGGTCTCCTGTCGATGGTGTGAGCGGCGCTGACCGCGCGGGGAAGAAAGTCCCGCGACAACTTTTATCGCGATAAATGAACGTATCGATGAGGGCGGGTTTGTTGTCAAGCGAATAGTTGTCGCGATATAGGTTGCGCCGTATCGCAGGACTGGATGCCGTCATGACCGCCCGCTCCGGGCCCGTTCCAATGGAAGATCAGCTGTGCCCCTGGGCGGCGAGCGGCGTCGCAAGCCTGACTTCTGTCGGATCGATGGGGCGTCCACGACGTCAAACCGTCGGTATGGTCCCTCCGTCGATGACGTAGTCGCCACCGTGGATGGACGACGCCCGGTCCGAGGCGAGGAAGGCGATCAGCTCGGCGATCTCTTCGGGCTCGGCGGGGCGACCCAGCGGGATGCCACCCAGGCCCGCGAGCACGCTCTGTCGGGCGTCCTCGATCGTGCCGCCCGTACCCTCGGCGATCCGTTCGAGCAGTCGCCCCGCCGCCTCGGTCATGATCCAGCCGGGGGAGACGACATTGACCCGCACGCCTTTCGGGCCAACCTCCTTGGACAGCGCCTTGCTGTAGGTTGTCAGCGCCGCCTTGGCCGCGGCGTAGGCTGTGGTGGAGTCAGGCAGCGGCAGCCGCCCCTGGATCGATGAGACGTGGATGACGGCTCCGGAGCCGCGCGCGATCATCTGCGGGACCAGCAGGCGATCAAGGCGAACCGCCGGCATCAGGTTGATATCGAACTCTGCCCGCCAGTGGTCGTCGGTCAGGGCCGAAAAGCCGCCTGCCGGCGATGACGACCCGCCCACGACGTGAACCAGGACATCGACGCCGCCCAGCCGGCTCATGGCCGCGTCGGCCAGGGTCTCGCAACCGTCAGGCGCCGCCAGATCGGCCTGGATGAACTCGACTCCGTCGAGGCTGTCCGGCGTGGCGCGGGCGGCGGTGATCACGCGGGCGCCGCCGGCCAGGAAGCGCTGCACGGTCGCCCGGCCGGCGCCCTTGGTGCCGGCGGTGACGAGGATGCGTCGGCCTTCAAACTCGGTGGGATCCGGACGGGGCATGGTCATCCGATCTCCAGGGCGCGGATGACGTCGCCCTTAAGCGTAAAGCGCAGGGTGAACCGTAGCGGACTGCCCTTGAAGTCGCCGCTGGTCACGCCGTCGACGACCACCTGGCCATTCTCCTCGCGATGCGTTTCAGGGGTGAAGATCGCCCGGGCGGCGATGGTCGCGTCCTGGATCCAGGTCCGGAGTTCGGCATGGCCTCGGTGCTCTCCGCCGTCGTCTTGCACGACGCCGTCGGGGGCGAATGGCCGCAACATTCCCTCAGGATCGAGGCGGGCATTAGCCGCGACATAGTCGGCTATGGGCTTGGGAAGGGCGGTGGCCATGTGGCTCTCCGGTTCGGGTGGTTGCCTGGGACCCAAACTGGAAATAAGCTGCGAAGATGGCAAGTACGGACGAAAAAGTAAGGTACTCACCTGAAGGTGAGCGCATCGACTACACGCCGTGGACGGCGGCCTCAAGCGCGCAGAACGTCATCCGGATTCTGGAGGGGCGATGGAAGCTGGTGATCCTGTTCCAGCTCTTCGGGTCGAACGTCCGCCGGTTCTCGGAGCTGGAACGGGCGATACCGGGCGTGTCGCAGAAGATGCTGATCCAGCAACTGCGACAGCTCGAACTTGACGGAGTGGTGGCCCGGATCGTCCATCCCCAGGTCCCGCCCAAGGTCGAGTATCACCTTACGGAATGGGGCCAGTCGCTCTGCCCTGTGCTCGACAAGCTCCTGACCTGGGCCGAAGCTGCGCCTCTCGACGTCCGTGATCGCCTGATCGAGACAGAGAGGAGCTAGCCGAACGGGGCGAGCAGATGTTCGATGTAGATGCTCGATCACATCGACTCTGGATGATATAGCTATCCGATTGTTTACCAGAAGGTATTTCTGAAAAATAGCTTAGCGTCAGAGTCGACCCAAGTTCGTTCCTGTCGACTCAAACGGGCCATAAGCTCCTAAGCACCGACTCAGTTCTGCCCCCCGCCGAAGCTCAGCCTTGACTTCGTTGGTGGCTTATCTCGGCGATCAGACGATCAGCGTCCTCGCGTAACCAGATGCAGGCTTTGACCATTCTGTCTAACGGTTGAACAACTGTCCGGTGCGCCTTCGTGTGCCTGAACGCCTCCCCATCGAGACGAGATCTCATTTCTCCACCCAGCATATAGCGATCATTGAATTGCATCAGTTCAGTAAATCGTATGTCGT
>NZ_JAHFPF010000361.1:0-2319 GCF_023259385.1 Brevundimonas sp.
AGTTCGTCGGCGCCACCACCGGCTTCCTGTCGAACACCAACGACCGCTGCAACAACTACGGCGCGCCGGGCGTGAACCCGAACCGCGTCGCCAACTGCACGGCCGAAGGCCTGGCGGGCGACTTCCAGTCGACCAACAGCGTCACGGTGATCACCGCAGGCGGCGCAGACGCCGGCCTGGCGGCCGAAACCTCGACCAACATGACCGTCGGCCTGGTCGTCCAGCCGCCGCTGCCCTCGGGCTGGGGCGATCTGGCCTTCGCCGTCGATTATTACGAGATCGAGGTCGAGAACGGCGTGTCGCGCACCGGTGCAGCCCAGATCCTGACCCGCTGCTATGACTCCAACCCGGCCGACTTCGCGGCCGACGCCGGCTTCTGCCGACTGGTCACGCGCGATGCGGTGGACAACAGCCTCACGGTCCGCGACAGCTACGTCAACCTGGCGACGGACAATGTGAAAGGCCTGGATTACACGGTCCGTTATCGCAAGGACGTCGGCCCCGGCACGGCGTTGTTCAACCTGGCGATCACCCAGTACACGGAAATCTCGAACAAGCTGTTCGCCGAAGATCCGCTGGAAGACTACACCGGCATGATCGACAATCCGGAGTTCACCGGAACGGCCGACGTCTCCTACGCCTGGGACAAGTGGCGCGTGCGCTACGGTGTCGAATGGATCCAGGGCACCGACAGCTACGCCTACTACGGGGAAGATCCGGCTACGTCGGACTACGACCTCGCGACCGATGACTACTGGCTGCACAACACTTCGGTCCAGTATGCGTCCGATGGTTGGACCGCCACGCTCGGCGTTCGCAACCTGTTCAACGACAACCCGCCGACCATCTCGTCGGGCGTGTACAACCGGGTCGGCAACGCCCCGCTGTACTCGGGCTATGACTACCTGGGCCGCACGGCCTTCGTGAACCTGACCAAGTCCTTCTAGGGATCGCGGTCGATTCGAAATGAAGAGGGCGGCGGGCTTCGGTCCGCCGCCTTTTTCTTTGTCACTCGACTAAGTTGATAGCGGAACAATCAAAAGGCGCAAACTTGTCACCAAATTGATACGCAGGCGCCAAATATATGTCTGTTTTGCTGAAATGAGGTGGCGTCGCCTCGCTCTCATGTGCATTGCGGCGACTATTAGTCGCTCAATTCGGGGAGTTATGCATGCGAGTGAATTTGGACGCTGGACGGACTTTGCGTGGGGCCCTTCTGGCCGGAACAGTGCTGGCCGGAGTGATGGGGAGTGTCGGCGCCGCCGCCGCGCAGGAGGCCGAAGGCTCGCAGGCTGCCGAAGTTGGGGAGATCGTCGTCACCGGGTCGCGCATCCGCCGCGACGCCACCACCGCCGCGACGCCCCTGATCCAGATCGGCCAGGAAGAGGTTTTGCAATCGGGTGAATCTAACGTCATCGACTTCCTCGCCGGCATTCCCGCGCTTTCATTCTCTCAAGTGCCGGAAGACACTACAGGATCGAACCTGAACGATGGCGGCCTGTCGCTGCTGAACCTGCGCGGCTTGGGCTCGGCTCGTACGCTGGTCCTGGTCGATGGCCGTCGCCATGTCGGGTCCTCGCCCGGTTCTCTGGCCGTCGATGTCGATACGATTCCGCGTCTTTTGATCGAGAACGTCGAAGTGATCACCGGCGGTGCTGCGGCCGTTTACGGTGCAGACGCCGTGTCGGGCGTGGTCAACTTCACGCTGCGCAAGGATTTCGACGGGCTCGAGGTCGATGCATCGCTGGCCGAGGTCAACCAAGACGGACAGATGAGCGAGCGGCTCTCCGCCCTGTGGGGGGGCAAGTTCCTGGAAGATCGTCTGAACGTCTATGTCTCTGGCGAGTATCAGCGCAGCGACGAGGTATTGGACCGCGATGTCGACTGGCGTCGGGAGGGCTGGGGTTTCATCAGCAACGACGCAGACCCGTCCTCAGCGTCCAGCGACGGCGTCATCGATCTGATCCTGGTCAACAACCTGCGCACCTATATTCGCGGCACAGACCGAGGCGGGATCACGATTCTGTCCACCGGCGTGCAACGTAGCCCCGCCAGCGATCCGGACGTGCCGTTCGCGACCTGCTCGGCCACCTCGTTCTCGGCGAACTGCTTCTCGGTCGCGCCGACCAACAATCCGAACAACAGCTATCTGTATACCGACGCCGGCGCCTCGCAGGCTGTGGTGTTCGGCCCGATTCGCCAGCAGACGGGTCTGTCGCGCACCGTCAGCAACGGGGGGCTGGGTCAGAACCCCAATACCGAGCAGGGCCAGAACAGCCGCCTTCCGGAATCGGAGAACTACCGCTTCCAGACCGGCTT
>NZ_JAHFPF010000361.1:2329-3014 GCF_023259385.1 Brevundimonas sp.
GGTATTCCACGACTTCAACATCCGCCAGTTCGCGCCGGGCACGGTCGGGGCGATCACGGCGACGTCGGCGTTCGAGATCGGGCTGGACAACGCCTATCTGGCGGAAGATGTGCGCCTGGCGATCACGAATAACCGCCGGCAAGTCTATAACTCGGCCGGGGTTCTGACCGGAACGGTCGCCGACCCGCGCGCCCAGCACAAGCTGTATGGCCCATCCCGGACTCAGGAAAACACCCGCGAACTGCAGCGTTATGTGCTGGGTCTGCGGGGCGATGCGCCGGACTTCGGCTTCGTGCGCAATATTCGGTGGGAAGCGGCCTATACCTATGGCCAGATGGACAATGAAAACGTCGAACTGGGCGTGGATATCGTTCGTTATCAGGCGGCCGCTGACGCGGTGGTTGACACCGCTGGCATCGTCAACGGCCGTGCGGGCGAGGTGGTCTGCCGCGTGCAACTGCTGAACGCCCAAGGCGTCGCCGTGCCGAACGCAAGCCTCACCAGCGGCGGCGTCACCACGACCTATTCGCGCCAGGGCGACGTCATCAGCGACTGCACCCCTGTGCGGGTGTTCGGCGCCGGCGGCTTCTCGCAAGAGGCGCTGGATTATATCCAGGCTTCGATCAAGGTCGAAGATCAGAACAAGCAGCACGATTTCGTCGCCTTTACCGGCGGCGATCTGTGG
>NZ_JAHFPF010000102.1 GCF_023259385.1 Brevundimonas sp.
GATCGCGGTCCAGGCCTTGGCGGCGGTCGAGGCGCGCCTGGCCGCCGTCGGCGATCCGGCCGCGGCCATCTTCCGCCGGCACCGCATCGACGGCGTCACCCAGCGCCGGCTGGCCGAGGAATTCGGCATGGGCCTGAGCACCATCGAGAAGCATCTGCGCAAGGTCTATGCAGCGCTTCTGGATCTTGAGGGGGGCGGGGCATGAGGCGAATCGGCTTCGGCGGCGTCCCGGGGGCATGGGGATGAGCGCCACGACCAGAATTATCGAACGTGACGCCCTGGACTGGCTGGCCCGGGTCAACGATCCCGACTTCGATCAGTGGGACGCCTGGGAGGCCTGGCTGGCCGCTGACGCGCGCCACGCCGAAATCTATTGGCGGCTGGCCGAGGCCGAGGGCGACGCGGTCGAGGCGCTGAAGACGGCTCCCGCGCGGACCCTGCCGACGATGCGGGCCGGCCGCGGTTTCGTCTTCCCCCGCCGGGCCGCGATCGCGGCGGCGGTCGGCGTGCTGGCCCTCGGCGTGGCGTGGATCGGCTGGAGCGCCCGCCCGCAGCCGTGGCTGATCGAGACCGCGCCCGGCGAGCAGCGCACCGTCACCCTGGCCGACGGCTCCCAAGTCGTGCTGGACGGCGCGACCCGGCTGGCGCTGGATCGCCGCAAGCCGCGCCAGGTGTCGCTGGAGGCCGGACGCGCCCTGTTCGAGGTCGAGCACGACGACGCCCGCCCCTTCCTCGTCGCGGTCGGCGACACGACCCTGACCGACCTCGGCACCGTCTTCGACGTGACCCGCCTGCAGGACGGCGCGCGCGTCTCGGTGTCCGAAGGCAGCGTCCAGGTCGACGCCGGATCCGCCCGGACGGTCCTCAATCCCGGCGACAGCGTGGTCTCCAGCCTTCGGGGTCTCGAGCGCGGCTCGGTGGCGCCGGAAGACGTGGACAGCTGGCGCGAGGGTCGTCTGTCGTGGAACGACGAGCGCATGACCGTGGTGGCCCAGGACCTGGGCCGCGCCCTGAACCGGCCGGTCACCGTCGCGCCCGGGCTGGCCGACCGCCGCTTCAGCGGCAGCCTGACCACCACCGCCCCGACCGCCGACCAGAAGTCGCGGCTGGAACTGCTGCTCGGCGTCACCATCACGGAGGCGGGCGAGGGCTGGCGGCTGGAGCCGCGTCGGGCGCCGTGACGGTCGCCGCTTGGCTGGCGGTCGGGCTGCTGACGGCTCAGTCAGGCGCGCCACAGACGTTCGATGTGCGGGCCGGCCCCGCTGTCCCCGCCATCAACCGTCTGGCCTCCCAGGCCGGGATCGACGTGGTCATCGCCGCGGACCTGTCCGCCCGGCGGACGCCGGAGCTGCGCGGGCGGATGACGACGGAAGCGGCGCTTGAACGCCTGCTGCGTCCGCTGGGCGCCCGCGCCGTACGGATCGGCGACGGCGTCTACCGGATCGAAACCGTCCCACGCGCGCCGCTGCGCCCCGCCTCCCCGCCCCCGCGGCAACCCGTTCCCGCCGGACCGACGACGCTGAGCGAGGTCGTGGTCACCGCGGTTCCGCCGGTCGGGCTTCGCGACGGGGCCGGACGAAGCCTGCTGGCGCCGGGCGCGCTGGACCGGGTCGCGGGCGCGGCCGCCAGCGAGGCCGTGGCCGATCTGTCCGCGACGGTGGACTCCACGCGCCAGGGCCTCGGCCGCAACAAGCTATTCGTGCGGGGCCTGTCGGATTCGGCCATGAACGGCCCGCTGCAGGCGACGGTCGGCCAGTATCTGGGCGACCTGCGGCTGAGCTACGGCTCCCCCGACCCCGACCTGGCCCTGATCGACGTTCGCCGGATCGAGGTGTTCGAGGGCCCGCAGGGCACCCGCTTCGGGGCCGGCTCCATCGGCGGCGTGCTGCGCATCCAGCCTGAATCCCCGGCCCTGTACGAAACCTCGGCCCGCCTCACCACCGGCGTGGGCGCGACCTCGGGCGGGTCGAACAGCGGCGAGGCGTCGCTGGTGGTCAACCAGACCCTCGGCGATCAGACCGCCGCGCGGCTGGTCGCCTACGTCCGCCACGACGGCGGCTTCCTCGACAACCCCGGCCGGGGCCGCCAGATGGACGGGGTCGACACCATCGGCGGCCGCGTCGCCCTGCGCTGGACCGACGAGACCTGGACCATCGACCTGGTCGGCCTGGCCCAGCGCGTCTCGGCCGACGACGCCCAGATCGTCGCCGTCGACGACAACAGCTTCAGTCGCTCCAGCCGGGTGCTCGAACCGTACGAAAGCACCATCGCCATCGCCGGACTGACCGCCCGCCGCCGGCTGGGCGGGGCGACCCTGACCTCGGCCACCAGCGTGTCGCGGCAGGAATTGATCGAGCGGTTCGACGCCAGCCAGCCGGGCGATCCCTTCCCCAGCGCGGTCGACCGACGCCAGACCATCACCGCCCTCGCTTCCGAGGCGCGGGTCGACATCACGTCCGGCGGCGGCTGGACCCTGACCGGCGGCGGCACGGTCGCCCTGGGCGAAACCCTGGTCGAACGCCGCCGGCTCACGCTGTCGCCGACCGACGCCAAGGCCGGCGGCGCGGACCTGAAGCGCAGCTTCGCGGAGGTCGCGGCCTTCGGCGAGGCGGCGCTCGCGCCCACGCCCTACTGGCGTGTCGCCCTCGGCGCCCGTCTGTCCGCCGTCCGCATCGACAGCGACATTCACGACGTCGTCGTCAATCTGCGGGTCGGAAGCGATCACCGGGGCGTCACCTACCGCCTGACCCCCAGCCTGTCGGCGCGCTGGGACGTGTCGCCCGCCGTCACCCTCTTCGGCCGGTTCGAGCAGGCAGTGCGCCCCGCCGGGGTCAACGAGGCCGGCGGGGCTTTCGCCCGCTACCAGGGCGACCGGGTGACGCTGCTGGAGCTGGGCGCGCGCACCCGCGACGACTGGAACGGCCTGTCGGGTGAGGTGTCCGTGGGCTGGATGGACTGGCGCGACGTGCAGGCCGACATCGTCACCGAGGGCGGCGACCTGGTCACCGACAATGTCGGCGACGGGGTGATCCACTTCATCTCGCTGAAGGCGGCCTGGCGACCGGCCTCGAATTTTGAGGTGTCCGGCGGCGTGTTCCTCAACGAAAGCAGCCTGACCCGGACCCGCTTCAGCACCATCGGCGGCGGCACGACCGATATCCCCAACGTCGCCCCGGTGGGCGCCCAGATGAGCGTCGACTGGGAGGCCGGGCGGATCGCGACCCTGCCGCTGCGGCTGGGCGCGGACTTCCGCTACATCGGCCATTCGCGGCTCGGCGTCGGCCCGATGCTGGACGTGCCGCAGGGCGGCTACCTGCGCTCCGAGCTGACGGCGCGGCTGGGCGACGAACGCCGGGCGGTCACCGTGCGCCTGTCCAACCCCTTCGACACCACCGGCATCCGCTACGGCATCGGTTCGCCCTACCAGCTGTCCGAGCCGCAGGCCGTCCCGGTCCGGCCGCTGACGCTCCGGCTGACCTTCGACGCCGCCTTCTGAAGAAATTCGGACCGACGCCGTAAGGCGTCCCGCGCGACGCGGCGTCCTTAGAACAGGGCGGCGACTTCAGTGCGAGTATTTCATGATCAAGACCGTCATCGCGGCCTCGGCGCTCGTCACCGCCGACCGTGGGATCACAGACTTCTTCAGAACCGGCGGGTCGCGGGTCACCCCAGCCCCCCAAGGCCCCACCGGCGATCTTCGCCGCTTCTGAATGAAGGGATGGGCGCGCTGCATAGCCCCCGATTGGCGCGCCCATCCTCCCCCACATCATGGAACACGCTTCAAACACCGTCGGCGCGCACGCGCCGCGCCGGAGCCGCCTTGACCAACTCTATCGGCGCGACCCGCGCGCCGAGGGCCGGTTCTGGTATTCGGTCGTCACCACCGGCGTCTATTGCCGCCCGACCTGTCCGGCCCGGCATGCGCGGCCCGAGAACATCCGGCTGCACGACACCCTCGACGAGGCCCGCGCGACCGGCTTCCGCCCCTGTCTGCGCTGCCGTCCCGAAGCCCCCTCGCTGGGCGACCACCACCGGGACCTGATCCAGGCCGCCTGCAG
Source organism: Brevundimonas sp. (assembly GCF_023259385.1). GTDB lineage: Bacteria > Pseudomonadota > Alphaproteobacteria > Caulobacterales > Caulobacteraceae > Brevundimonas. Next base: position 4,059 of record NZ_JAHFPF010000102.1, read on the forward strand.
GCTGATCGAGATCAGGGGCGCCGCCCCGCCCTCGCGCGATCTCGCCGAGGCCGTGGGGCTGAGTCCATCGCACCTGTACCGGCTGTTTCGCCGTCTGACCGGCACGACCCCTTCGGCCTACGCCCGGGCCCTGCGCGCGCCCGGCCGACCGGAACCGTCGGCGGCGAGGCTCAGAAGCGCCGGCTTAGACTGAGGCGGACCGTGCGCCCCAGCGGGTCCTGATCGTCGCGGCCGTATCCCGGAACCGGTCGGCCGTCGCCGCGCGTGGCCTCGGGCCGAGCGTCGAACAGATTGTCGATCTGCAGCTCGATGCGCACGCCGCCGTCCCGCCGCGGCCTGGCGCCGTCCTGGGCGGCCTGGGCGGCGCGCTCCAGAAGATAGCTGATCTTGAGATCGATCGCCGCGAAGGCGGACCGCTCGATGTCGTTCGGCCCGTCCACCCCGATGTCGCGCCGGATGCGTGACGCGCTCTGCCAGCGCGCGCTGGCGTTCAGGCCCCAGTTCCCACGGCGGCCGTCGACCTGGACGTTGACCTGCTGCCGCGGCGCCCCGCCGCCATCTCCGGCCAGGCGGTCCAGCTCCGGCAGGCCCGGATGCAGGATGGCGGTGCTGGCCAGCTGCCAGGTGTGATTGATCCCGAACTGCAGGGAGGGCGCGCCCGAGCGCCGCCTCCCGCCGCCGAAAGGAACGCTGAAGTTCAGGCCCGAGGTCAGGGTTTCCGACAGCGTCGAGCCGAGGTTGATCGGCCTCTGGTCGATGTTGACCAGCCGACCGCCCGGCTCCCGGATGAAGAGCTCCGGGAAGGCCGCCTCCACCGCCGGGGTGAGATCGGGAACCGGTCCGATGCCGTCGGTCGAACGGTTCCGCTGGAACCCGACACGGCCGCGCACGCCCCATGAGGTGAAGGGACCCGCCGACGCGGACAGGGAGAACCGCTCCAGCGTCTGGCCCCGCAGATCGGGATTGCCGCCCAGGATCGGCAGCACCTCCACGGACTCGCCGGTCTGGAAGTCGAACACCACCCGGGGCGGGCCGAAATAGACCGGGTCGAACCTCTGGGACGACGAGGGATTGTCGGTGGACCGGGACCACAGGCCGTTGAACCTCAGCTTGCGGACGGGCGCCCAGGCCAGGCCGACGTTCACCCCGTCGCCCCTGCCGGCGTCGTCATAGAAGCCGTCCGCCGTGACCCCGAGCGTCAGCGACAGGTCTCCCAGGGACAGGCCGCCGTCTTCCCCCGGCGACGCGGCCTTGAACAGGGGGACCGCCAGATTGCCCCTCAGATCCAGGGACTGGGTCGAGCGGGCGTCGGCCGCGTCGCGGGTCACGCGGGATCGGCCGTATCGCGCCGCCAGGGTGGTGATGACCAGGCCGGCCGGAAGCTCGATCAGGGGACGGTTGGCCTTCACGTCCGCGCCCATGGACAGGTTGCGCGAGCGGGAGTTCGCGATCCCCTCCTGCTCGGCGTCCGATATCGCCCCGCTCAGGCCGACCTGAACCGACCATCCCGCGGCGTCGCCGGTCACCCCGCCGGACAGGCCCAGGCTGTCGACGCTTCGCCGGGTCTCGACGGTCTCCGTCCCGGCTCGGGAGGTGAAGCGGTCGCGTTGGACCCGGGCGTCCCCGCTGAGGGAGCTGGACCAGTCGCCGAACGCCTTCGTCATCGAGAAATTGGCGTTGACCGCGTCCGTCGCCGGCCGAAGGGTGACGCCGGCGCTTTCGGGATGGTCGCGCAGATAGTCCGGGCGCTCGTCGGCGCGAAGAGAGGTGTCCCGGGTCAGCTGGACGCCGAACTGGCGGGTGTCGCTTTCCACGATCTCGGACTGGCGGGCGTCCAGGCTCAGGGACGAGTTCCCCCCCTGCGTCGGCGCCGAGGCCCTGACGAAGCCGTCGCGGCTGGTGAATCGCGGTTGCAGGACGATGTTCAGAACCCGGCGGGTCGGCGCCTCCCCGTACAGCGACGCGGCCTGCTGCGGCAGAACCTCGACCCGCACCAGGGCGTCGGTGGGAAAGCGCAGGAAGTCGCGCGCGTTCACGACCCGGCGGCCGTTGACGATGATCGCCGGCGTTTCGTCGAAGCCCAGGGACTGGCTCAGCCGCCCCAGCGCCTCTCCGATGTCGTAGGCGCCCAGGTTGTCGATCTCGGTCGCATCCAGCTCCATCTCGGGGGCCAGGGCCGCCGCGCCGCGGCGCGGGCCCACGACCACCATGCCCTCGATGTCGATGACGCCGGGATCCTGGACGGCTGCCGGCGGCTCTTCACTGACGGGGGCTCGGGGAAACACGTCAGGCGCGGTCGCGCCGGAAGGCGGTGCGGCGGATTGGGGCGCGGCGGCCTGGGGCGCACCGAGCACGCTGGAGACAACACAGATCAGCGGCAGCACGGCCATGCCGACGACCTAGCGGCGTCGCGCCGGATCGGCGCCGGGCTGCGGGCGCATTCGTCGATGATGGAGCGGGCGGAGGACGGAAAGCCAGGGCGCCATATACTATCCATCCTTGGCTACGACGCCGCCGGTCCCGGGCGAAACGCCTCCGAGAAGACCGGAATACCGTCCAGCCCGCAACATGATCCCAAAAAGCGTCGCCAGACCTCCCGCACAACCCCAAGGCGGCGCGTGTGGAAGGCCTGGCGAACTATCAGCGATAGGACTGTCGGATTACGACAGCGTGATCGCGGAGTTTCCGGTCGTGGCGAAGCCCTCGATGTAGCAGGTCATCGGGAAGCCGAAGACCGTGCCCGCAATGCCCTGACGGGGGATGGTCAGGGTGTTGCCGACATAGGTGCCGGTGACGGTGCCGGCGCAGGTGCCCAGCAGCGAGACGGCGGAGATGCCCGTGACGGTGACGTTGGTGCCGCCGGTCGGGGTGATCGTCCAGTTGGAGTTGTTCAGGCCGACGTTGTCACACAGGCTGTCGCCGTCGAGCAGGGTGTTGGGCGGGCTGACGTCGATCACCGCGTTGGCGCCGCCGCTCGGCACCGAACCCGCGAAGCCATCGATATGGCAGGTCAGTTCCTGGGTCTGTTGGACGATGAACTCGGAGTCCACGATTTCGAAGGCGCCGGCGGGGCTGAACGACTGGGCGTTAGCGAACGAGGCGGCCGCCATGACGGCCACGAAACAGGAAACGGCTGAAGCGGTACGAATAATCATCAGAACCTCCCTTGTCTCCGCGTTGAGTGCGGATACAGAACGCTATCAACACCTATGAAAGTATTCAACCAGAAATCGGCATTTTAACTATCTTTACAACCTTAGCTATAAAGTATTCGTTGCACGATTCATCGCCTCGCAGAGAATAAACCCTGCGAGGCGACATTTATTTCTGAACAGGGTGCTAGAATCTTTTCGTGACGTTGAATCCAAAGATACGAGGGTCGTTGATGAACACGTTCGTCGTCAGCATCGAGTCATCACTATTCGTGAATGCATCCACGATGGACTCGTTATCGAGCACGTTCTTGACGTAGGCGCTCAGGACCAGAGAGTTCTGGACGTTCTCGACAGAGATCGAGAGGTTCAGGTTGTCCCAACCTTTGATCCGGTCGTACTCGGTGTTGTAGACGCGGAAATAGCTCTCGGCCTGGCGGTAGTAGTCGCCGCGCAGCGTCGTTTCCCAATCCCCCATGAACCAGGTGTATTGGGCGCCGATGTTGGCGGTCCAGCGCGGCGCGTTCGGCAGCTCATTGCCGCTCAGGTCGTCGTAGAAGCCGCGCCCGCCGTTCGGGGCGTCCGTCAGCGGATTGTAGGTGAAGCCGTAGGTCTCATAGAAGCGGAAGCTGCTCTGGATCGCCGGCGTGAAGGTGCCGAACCGCGACGAACCCGCGCACAGGGCGGCCAGGGCGTTCCACGCCTGGCTCGGATCGGGCTGCATCCTCAGGATGGTTTCCACGTGCCGGGTCGGCGCGACGCAGTTCGACGGCACCTGGATCCACGGCCGCAGCAGGGTCCAGTCCGCATTGCCCTGGGTCCGATTCATCACGTCGATGGACTGCTCCCCGTCCCCGACCCGGGTCTTCAGGAAACCGAGGTTGCCGTCGATGCGGAAATTCTCGGTGACCTGGAAGATGCCTTCGAGCTCCAGCCCCATGGAGGTGGCGTCGAAATTTTCGTTCAGGGAGATCCGGTCGACGATCTGCGAGACCTGGTAGTCCTTGTATTTATAGTAGAATGCGGTCGCGTTGAGCCGCACCCGCCCGTCGAAATAATCGCCCTTCACGCCGATCTCGAGCGCATCGACGTATTCCGGATCGAAGACCTCGGCCAGGGGCTGGTACTGGATCACCGCCGGGTTGATGTCGGCGCGGGGCGGGTTGGTGCCGCCGCCCTTGTAGCCGCGGGCGTAGGACCCGTAGACCATGACGTCTTCGTTGACGTGCCAGTCCAGGACCACCCGTCCGGTGACCGCGTCCCAGCTCTGTTCGATCGGATCCCCGGCGACGAAGCCGCGCCGCACCGTGCCGCCCGACGACGGACCGAAGCCCAGCTGGGTCCAGGTCCCCAGCAGAAGCTGGCTCGGATAGGGCGTCGTCGTCTTCGTGTCACTGGTGTAGCGCAGGCCCAGCGTCAGCTTCAGATCGTCCCTCAGATCGATGTAGGACTCGCCGAAGATCGCCCAGGACTCGGTCTCGACCTCGTTCTTGCTGCGGAAATAGTTGTGCCCCTCGCCGTTTATGTTCCCGAGGGGATTGGGATCCACGTAGATGCATTCAAAGTTGGTGACGCTGTCGTCGCAGGTGACCGGAATGCGGTTGGACAGCGCGCCGTTGTAGAAATACTCGGCCAGGAAGCTGAACAGGTTGTTGAAGACGAAGTAGTCATCCTTCGTCTCGAACTTCAGGTAGTTCGCGCCGATATTGAAGTTGACGCCCGAGTCGAAATTCGTCTGCAGCCGGAGCTCCTGATAGAACTGGTTGTTCTCGGACCGGCTGAGATCCACCGACAGCATCCGGTTCGACGGGCCGAGCTGCGGATCGGTGTAGATGCCGCCCGGCGTCGCCGGGTTCGGGATCAGGACGCCCTGACGATTGTAGATCATCGAGCTGTCATTGAAGATCGGATTCGTGACGTACCGGTTGTAGTCCTGCGATGAGTAGTAATTGTCCTTGGTGTAGGCGGTCTGGGACACGATCTGGATCGTGTCGGTCGGGTTGAACTCCATGTTCAGCTGGAACACGTCGTTCTCGGCGCGGAACACCGGATCGTAGGACGTCGAGATCTCCCTCAGGTTCCGGCTCTGCGAAAGCCCCTCGTAGGGGTCCTGGTTCGCATTGACGAAGGTGAAGGACCTGCGCGTGGCGGGCAGCGGGGTCGTGAAGCCGCTCGAGACGCCGAAGGCGCTGGCCAGGAACATCTGCGCCAGGCCGGCCCCGTTCGGCACACCATAGGCGGCGTCGTCATACAGGGAGCCCGCCTGGCAGCCCTGGCTCATCCGGCCCCGAAGCGAAACGTTGGTGACCGACTGCGCCCCGATCTGGGTCGGACCCGGGTCGCGCGTACACAGCTGCTTGCCCGTGCGCGAGCGGTTATCGTCTTCCTCGAAATGCTCCCAGATCAGGTTGGCGTTGAAGCGTTCGTTGGGCTCCCACGCTGCGGACACCCGGGTCGCCCACAGACTGCGGCCGTTCACGTCCGTGTCCAGGAAGGTGTTGTGGTCGAAGCCGTCGCGTTCGGTGAACGACCCGGCGGCGCGGATCCAGAAGGTGTCCGACACGGGGATGTTGATCATCGCCTGGCCGCGGGTCGAGACGTAGTTGCCCAGCTCGAACCGGGCCATGGCGTCGAAATTCGGCCCCGGCAGATTGGGGATCATGTTGACCACGCCGGCCGTGGCGTTGCGGCCATAGAGGGTGCCTTGCGGCCCGCGCAGCACCTCGACCCGGCTGACGTCCAGGTATTCCTGCTCGAACAGGCGGTTCCGGATCAGGGGGCTGTTGTTGAAGCTGACCGCCACGGCCGGGTCGGAAGCGGCCGAAATAGCCTTGGTCCCGATCCCCCGGATCGAGAAATTGTACATGCTGAAGTTGTTCTTGGAGAAGCTGACGTTCGGGACGGCGCGCAGCAGTTCCGAACCGCCTTCAATCCGCAGGTCGTCCAGAACCTCGGCCGAAAAGGCCGACACCGCGATCGGCACGTCCTGGATCGCCTGCTCGCGCTTCTGGGCCGTGACGATGATCTCATCGAGCGTGGCGGCTCCCGGATCGGCTTGCGGTTCGGCGGTCTGGGCCAGGGCCGGCCCCGCCGCCATGAACAAGGCGGTAGCCGAGGCGGTGATAGCCAGACGCGCGCGAATACAGGCCGATGAAGCCATGGTGTCCCTCCCGAAACGCGCCATTCCCCAACAGCGCGCTAATGTACGTTTCCTCCCGTCTGGTCTTTTCCGCGTGATGGGACGGGACCATCAGCGGTTGCCTGCAACTTCGCACTACTAACTCATATGTCAATACCTACTGACAGCGATGTGCGTTGACCTTACGGCAACTTCCCACATACTATTTACATCAATGTAAATCTTGGCGATGATCCACCGACGGGGGAGGATCGGATGAACTATGACGCCATCATCGTGGGCGCGGGCCTGGCCGGCCTGGTCGCGGCCAACGAACTGGTCCAAGCGGGCCGCCGCGTGGCCGTGGTGGATCAGGAGAACCCCGCCAACCTGGGCGGTCAGGCCTACTGGTCCTTCGGCGGTCTGTTCCTGGTCGACAGTCCCGAGCAGCGGCGGCTGGGCGTCCGCGACAGCGTCGACCTGGCCTGGTCGGACTGGCGGGGCAGCGCCCACTGGGACCGGCTGGACGGCCCTCTCGCCGAAGACGAATGGGCCGCGCGCTGGGGCCGCGCCTATGTCG
>NZ_JAHFPF010000103.1 GCF_023259385.1 Brevundimonas sp.
GCGGCGGGATGTACGCCGGCTCGTCGGCGCCGAACGCGTAGCGCAGGCCCAGGGTCAGGGTGTGGCTGTCGTCGTAACGGCCCGCGAAGTCGCCGGTCAGCGCCGTGTTGGTCGCGTTGACCGGGCTGACGAAGGAGGCGAACTCCATGTTCGACATCAGGTAGCGGTAGGTCAGGTCCAGATGGGCCCGATCACCGATCGCCCAGGCCACGCCGGCGATGGCTTGCGCCGCCAGCTTGGTCGAGGTGTCGTCCGCGCCGAAGCTGGTGGTGCGGAAGCCGCCGAACGAACCGATGAACTCGGTGTTGACGATGTTCACGCCGGCGCCCAGGCCGATGAACGGACGGAAGGCCCACGACTCGTCGCCGAAGTCGTAGATCACGTTGGCCATGATCGTGGTCGACTTGATCTCACCGCTCGGATCGGCGCAGGGGCCGGTCGCCGGGGTCAGATTGCAGACGCCGGTCAGCGGCGAAGCCGAGTTGGCGTTCGTGACCGAACCGAAATCGCCACCGTCACGGTAGCCGCCTTCGAGTTCCACACGCCAGTTCTCGTTGAACCGGTAGCCCAGACGGGCGAAGGCCGCCCAGCTGTCTTCAACTTCGAAGTTGAATTGCGGACCGGCGTTTTGCGACACCAGTTCCAGGTCGTCGATGGTGTGGTACCCGGCGTCGATCGCCCCGTACCAGCCGTTCGGCTCAGCCGCGGCGACACCGGCCGACAGGGCGAGGGCCCCGGCGGCGCTCGACGCCAGAATGAAAGTCTTAACGCGCATTGGTGGATGCCCTCCGCAGCCAGGATGAATTCAGTGCGGTGCAAAAAGGAGCGCCGCTAAGCTTTCATAACAGCCCCATCCGCCAAGGTCGAGACAGTGCGTGACAGAACAATGTTCAGCGTGACCGACAAGTTACAGGGCTGAATGATCTTTCCGCCGGGGGAGGTTGCGAACGATGAACGACACGACAACCGAACCATCCGCCAGCGGATAATCAGGCCGCGCAGGCGGGATATCTCAGCCGCCGCCGGTGCGGCCGGTGGCTTTTCCCGTGCCCTCGCACACCGGACAGGTCTCGCCCGACGCCGTGGCGCCCGCCCCCTGGCACTCCGGACACAGGGTCGCATCCGGGTGCTGCAGCGAGGCCGGATCGACCGGACCGGTCGGCGTCAGGTCGCGATCATCGATCTCATGCTCGTTCATAAAGAGCGGAACGGCCCGCGCCGGGTCCGGTTTCATGATGACAGGCCGCGGGCTTGGCTTTAGGGAGCCGCTCACGATGGACGAGACCGAACGGCAATCCGAGGAACGCGGCTGGGCCACAGCGAAGACGCTGGCGGAGGCCCTGCCCTATATCCAGGTCTATGACCGCGAGACCGTAGTCATAAAGTACGGCGGCCACGCCATGGGCGAAACCGCCGTGGCCAAGCAGTTCGCCGCCGACGTGGTCCTGCTCAAGCTGATGGGCGTGAACCCGGTGGTGGTGCACGGCGGCGGTCCGCAGATCAGCGCCATGCTGGACAAGGCCGGGGTGAAGTCGAACTTCGTCGACGGCCTGCGCGTCACCGACGCCGACACCATGGCGGTGGCCGAAATGGTCCTGTCCGGCGCGGTGAACAAGGAAATCGCCCACTGGATCACCATGGCGGGCAAGGAGGCCGACGTGCGCGGTATCGGCCTGTCGGGCAAGGACGCCGGCCTGCTGACCGTCAAGAAGACCTCCCGCAAGAAGCGCGACCCGGACAGCATGATCGAGCATGAGGTCGACCTCGGCTTCGTCGGCGACCCGACCAAGGTCGACGCCAAGCTGATCCGGGGCCTGATCGCCTCGGAAACGGACGACTGGGTGCCCGTCATCGCCCCGATCGGCGTCGCCGAGGACGGCCAGACCTATAATGTGAACGCCGACACCATCGCCGGCGCCATCGCCGGCGAGCTGAAGGCCAAGCGCATGCTGCTGCTGACCGACGTGCCCGGGGTGAGGGGCGCGGACGGCGACATCATCCGCCAGATGACCGTGGGCGAGGCCTCGCGCCTGATCGAGGAAGGCGTCGCCACCGGCGGCATGATCCCCAAGCTGCAGACCGCCATGGCCGCCGTGCGCGCCGGGGTCGAGGCCGTGGTCATCCTGGACGGCCGCCGCCCCCACGCCATGCTGGTCGAGCTGTTCACCGAATACGGCGCCGGCACCCTGGTGAAAGCCGGGTGACCCAAGCCGCGGAGGCCCTGACCGCGGTTCCGAACGCCGACGACTGGTCGGGCGTCGGGAGCTGGATCTTCGACATGGACGACACCCTGTATCCGAAGGAACAGGGGGTGATGGCCCTGGTGCAGGCGCGCATCAACGCCTTCATCATCGACGCCGTCGGCCTGCCCAAGGACGAGGCCCTGGTCCTGCAGAAGTCGTTCCTGCATGAGTACGGCACCAGCCTGGCCGGGCTGATGGCCAACTACGCCGTCGATCCCGAGCATTTCCTGCGCGACGTCCACGACGTGCCGCTGGACTCGCTGGAGCCCAATCCCGCGCTGGCCGACATGCTGGACCGGCTGCCCGGACGGAAATTCGTCTTCACCAACGGCGCCCGCTTCCATGCGGACCGGGTGCTGGCGCGGATCGGGATCACCGACCGCTTCGACGGCGTCTTCGCCATCGAGGACATGGACCTGGTGCCCAAGCCCGCGCCCGCGACCTTCCGCCGGCTGTTGGACGCGTTCGACATCGACCCGGCCTCGGCGGTCTTCTTCGAGGACACGCCGCAGAACCTGGCGCCGGGCAAGGCGCTGGGCATGCGCACGGTCCTGATCGGCGACGGCCACGGCCGCCCGCTGGGTCCGCACATCGACCATATCGCGCCCGATCTGCTGAACTTCCTGACCGACCTGTTCCCCGAGGAGACACGCCCGTGACCGACCGCGCCCAACTGGAAGCCGTCATCGAGGCCGCCTGGGACGACCGGGCCGAGGTGTCCGTCAACACCCACGGCGAGGTCCGCCACGCCGTCGAACAGGCCCTGGCCCTGCTCGACTCGGGCGAGGCCCGCGTCGCCTCGCGCGGCGAGGACGGCGTCTGGACGACCCATCAGTGGCTGAAGAAGGCGGTGCTGCTGTCCTTCCGGCTCAATCCCAACGTCCGCATGGGCGCGCCGATCGGGGCGACCATGGGCGTCAGCGACCCGACGCCGGGGCCGTACTGGGACAAGGTGCCGGTCAAATGGGCCCACTGGACCGAGGCGCATTTCGAGAAGGCCGGCTTCCGCGCCGTCCCGGGCGCCGTGGCCCGCCAAGGCGCCTATATCGCCAGGAACGTGGTCCTGATGCCGTCGTTCGTGAACATCGGCGCCTATGTGGACGAAGGCTCGATGGTCGACGCCTGGGCCACCGTCGGCTCCTGCGCCCAGATCGGCAAGAACGTGCACCTGTCCGGCGGCGCCGGCATCGGCGGCGTGCTGGAGCCCCTGCAGGCCAATCCGACCATCATCGAGGACGGCTGTTTCATCGGCGCCCGCGCCGAGGTGGCCGAGGGCGTGATCGTGCGCGAGGGCGCCGTCCTGGCCATGGGCGTCTATCTGTCCGCCTCGACCAAGATCGTCGACCGGGCGACCGGCGAGGTCTTCCGCGGCGAGGTTCCGGCCTATTCGGTCGTGGTGCCGGGCAGCCTGCCCGATCCGAACGGCGGTCCCAGCCTGTACTGCGCCGTCATCGTCAAGCGCGTCGACGCCCAGACCCGGGCCAAGACCGGCGTGAATGAGCTGCTGCGCGACTGAAGACCGGATTCGCCAGCCGCGTGGAAGCGCGGCTATAGTCTGGAAATGTCAGCGAAACCCACGTCCGGCGGCGTACAGAACGACCCGCTGCTGGATGAGGCGGCGGCGATCGCGCGCATAGACGCCGTGCCGTCCATCCTCGAGGTCTGCTGCCGTATCACGGGCATGGGCTATGCGGCCGTGGCCCGAGTCACCGAGGATCGCTGGATCGCCTGCGCCGTGCGCGACGAGATCGGCTTCGGCCTGGGCGTGGGCGGCGAGCTGCCCGTGAAAACCACCCTGTGCGACGAGGTCCGCGACAGCCGCGAGGTGATCGTCTTCGACCACGCCGCGGAAAACCCGCTGTACGCCGACCACCACACGCCCCGGACCTACGGCCTGCAAAGCTACATCTCCATGCCGATCATACGGTCGGACGGCAGCTTCTTCGGCACCCTGTGCGCCATCGATCCGAACCCGCACAACGCCTCCAAGCCGGAGACGGTGGAGACCTTCCGCCTGTTCGCCCAGCTGATCTCGGTGCAGATGGACGCCGAGGATCGGCTGGCCCGGTCCGAGGCCGCCCTGCTGGACGAGCGCGACGCCGCCGAACTGCGGGACCAGTTCATCGCCGTGCTGGGCCACGATCTGCGCAATCCGCTGGCCGCCGTCCAGGCGGGAGCGGCGCTGCTGCGCAAGACACCGCTCAGCGATCAGGCCCTGGGCATCGTCGACCAGATGCAGGACAGCGGCCGGCGCATGAGCCGGCTGATCAACGACGTGCTGGACTTCGCCCGCGGCCGCCTGGGCGGCGGCCTGCCGGTGGCGCCGCGACGCCGGGTGCGGATGGAGCCGGTGCTGGAGCAGGTGATCGGCGAACTGCGCTCCGGCCATGCGGGCCGCGCGATCGTGACCGAGCTGGCGCTGGACCGGCCGGTGGCCTGCGACCCGGACCGTATCGGTCAGCTGCTGTCCAACCTGCTGGGCAACGCCCTGAGCCACGGCGATCCGTCGGGTCCGGTGTCCGTGCAGGCGGGCATCGAAGACGAGAACTTCGTCCTGTCCGTCGCCAACATCGGAGCGCCCATCCCCGACAGCGCGCGGGCCGAACTGTTCAAGCCGTTCAGCCGGCTGAAACCCGGCGAGGTGCGCGAGGGTCTGGGCCTGGGCCTCTACATCGCCTCGCAGATCGCGCTGGCGCACGGCGGCCGGATCGACGTGGCCTCGGACGAGACCGAGACCCGCTTCACCTTCCGGATGCCGGCCTAGCGCTTCGACAGCCGGACCAGCTTGCCGTTCGCCTCGTCGGTGACGGCCCAGACGGCGCCGTCGGGGCCGACGGCCACGTCGCGGACCCGCTCGCCCAGGTCGGTCAGCAGATACTCCTCGCCGACCACGCGGTTGTTCCGGAGCACCAGGCGCGAGATGCGCTTCTCCTTCAGGCCCGCGACCAGCAGGTCGCCGCGCCAGCCGGGGAACATGGCGCCCTGGTAGAAGGTCATGCCGCCCGGCGCGATGACCGGGTCCCAGTAGTAGACCGGCTGTTCCAGCCCCTCGCGGGCGGTGACGCCCTCGTTGATCGCCCCGCCCGCGTATTCGACGCCATAGGCGATGACCGGCCAGCCGTAGTTGACGCCCGCGCGGTCCAGATTGATCTCGTCGCCGCCCCGCGTGCCGTGCTCGACCGTCCAGACGTCGCCGTTCGGGGCGATGGCGACGCCCTGCATGTTGCGGTGGCCCAGCGACCAGATCTCCGGCAGGGCGCCCGCGCGGCCGACGAACGGGTTGTCGGGCGGCACGCTGCCGTCGGCGTTGATGCGGATGGTCTTGCCCATGTGCGAGCCCAGGTCCTGGGCCTGCGGCCGCATCGGCTTGTCGGAGCGCTCGCCCAGGGTGATGAACAGCTTGCCGTCGGGAGCGAAGGCCAGGGACGAGCCGAAATGCTTGTCGCCGTCATAGGTCGGCGAAGCGTGGAAGATGACCTGCACGTTCTCGACGCGGGCCCCGTCGTCCGACAGGCGGCCGCGCGCCACGGCGGTGGCGTTGCCCCCTTCACGGGGTTCGGCGTAGCTCCAGTAGATCAGCCGGTCCTGCCCGAAGGTCGGGCCGACGATGACGTCCAGCAGACCGCCCTGCCCGCGCGCGTCCACGGCGGGCAGGCCCGCGATGGGTTCGCCCACCTGGCCCTCGGCGGTGATGATGCGCAGGCGGCCCGGCTTCTCGGTCACCAGCCAGCGGCCGTCCGGCAGAAGGGCCAGCCCCCACGGGTGATCCAGCCCAGAGGCGACCACGGCGTGGGTCAGGGCCGCCTCGGTGCGCACGCCGGGGGCGCGGGTCTGGCCGGGGAAGGCCGGCGACTGGCTCGCGCCGTTGGCCGGACGGGTCTCCAGCGGGCCGCCGGCGCCTCCATTATTCTGGGCGGCGGCGGGCTCGTCCTGACCGTTGGCCCCGCAGGCGGCGGCGAGCGTGAGGACGGAAACGGCGGCGGCGAGGGCGGGCAGGCGCATGGTCAGACTCCCGGGAAATCGGTCGGCGGCGAAACGACGCCACGACCGTTACCGTTCCCCGCTTCCGGCGTCACGGGGACGCGGCGCATCGCCCCGTTCGAGAGCGGCTTTCGAGGCGACTTGATCCCGCCCCCGCCTGTGTCTATAGGCACGCCTCTTCTCCGGCGGACAAACCAGTTCCCGCCGGGACTCGAGTGACGGTTCGTCAATTGGGGCTGGGTAGCTCAGCTGGTTAGAGCGGTGGATTCATAACCCACAGGTCGGCGGTTCGAGCCCGCCTCCAGCCACCATTTTTCGCCAGTACTCAATGCCGTATAAGGCGCAGCGCTCACTCCCCTTGGAATCAACAGCGACAAACCTCCCCTTCGGGAACGGATGTTCCGGAATAGTCCCTGAGGATGTTCCGCCGCTCGACTGCGACTGATTGAACTGAATAGGACGAGCGAACGGCGCCGGCCATGCCGGAGCAACTGATACGCTCCAGTGGCATTGATCGCTCTCCGGGTTGCGCACGCCATACGAGAATGTCCTACTCGTGGGCAATCTGCAGGGGGCGGGGCATGCGTATAGCGATATCCGTTGTGTTGGCGCTGTGTCTGGTCGCGGCCGTGTTCACGCGCGACACCCACCCGGACTTCATGGCGCGGCGCCCGCCGTTACCTGTTGCCGCGACCGATCCGTGGGGAAACCTTACGACCGCCCAGGCCGATCAGTCGCAGGCCGCCAGTGCACGCGTCATGGTCGATCTCACAGCCTTGCAGATCATCCTGACAATCCTCGGCACGGGAGGCCTCTTCGTATCGCTTTGGTACACACGCCGCTCGCTGGCCCAGACGGCCGCCGCGCTCGACCATGCCCGCACTGTAAGCGCGCAGGAGCTGCGAGCATATATTGAGCTCAAATACACGAAGCCCAGCCTGAGGCAGACCAAGCGGGTATTGGAGTTCAGTCTGAAGAACCACGGCCAAACACCCGCCCGCGCCGTGCAGATCGCCTATCGATACGTTGTCCTTGATGAATGCCCATGGGAGTTCGACTTCGGCGACCGCATACCCTTCGCCTTCTTCCCGTTGCGTGAGATCCCGCCCGGCGGAGAAGGGACGTGCTGGCTGCCATTGGGCCCGCCCGCCGAAGCTGACACTCACATGATCCCGGACAGAACGATGGTGCTTTGGCTCAAACTCAAGTTTTTGGATGCTTTTGGCGAACCGCAATGGGTCGATTATTCCATTTGCTTGACGGGCCCAGAGTTCGAGTTCGTCTACATTAACCCGCCCCATACCTTCTCAAGCTGAGCGCCTATGCCCTGACCACGGCAAGGCTAGCTCCGTTAGTGCGACGTGGTCGCCTCGCTCCGCCGCCGCAGCATGTCCGCCCAGTGATCGGCCAGCACCAGCAGGGCGCGGCGGCGGTCGTCGTCGGGCTCGGCGACGGCGTCGGCGATCAGGGCGGCCATCTCGCGGCGGACTTCGGGGGCGGTCCGGAGATTGTTCATGCCGTTCAGACGCATGAGGCTGCGGCCAAGTTTCATCCGGCTGAAAATAAACTAACCGCGATACCGCAAAGCCTCGACCAGCAGGCTGAAGGCCGGGGTCGGCTGGCGGCGGCTGGGATAATAGAGGTGGTACCCCGGGAAGGGCGGACGCCAGTCCTCCAGCACCGGGATCAGGCGGCCCTCGGCGATGGCGGGGGCGGCGACGTCGGCCATCAGGAAGGCCAGGCCCATGCCCGCCTCGGCCGCCTTCTGGACCAGGACCATGTCGTTGAAGATCAGGGGGCCGTCGACGCGGACATTCAGCTGGCGGCCGTCCTTCTCGAACTCCCAGGCGTAGAGGCCGCCGCGGGTCGGCAGGCGCAGGTTGATGCAGGCGTGGTCGTTGAGGTCGTGTGGCGTCACCGGCTTCGGATGGGCGGCGAACCATGACGGCGCGCCGCAGACCACCATGTTGACGTCCGGGCCGATGGGGACGGCGACCATGTCGCGGGCCACCTGTTCGCCCAGGCGGACCCCGGCGTCGAAGCGCCGCTCGACGATGTCGGCGTAGCCCAGCTCGGTGGTGATCTCGACCTTCACGTCCGGATACAGGGGCATGAAGCGCTTCAGGGCCGGCCACAGGATGCTGTGCGCCGCGTGTTCGCCGGTGTTGATGCGGATGGTGCCCGCCGGTTTGTCGCGCAGCTCGCCCAGGGCCTCGATGCGGGTCTCGATGTCGGCGAAGGCGGGGCGCAGGGTCTGCAGCAGGCGCTCGCCCGCCTCGGTCGGCGACACGCTGCGGGTGGTGCGCGTCAGCAGGCGCAGGCCCAGCCGGGTCTCCAGCCGGCGGACGGTGTGGCTGAGCGCGGACTGGGACGTGCCCAGCCGGGAGGCCGCCTTGGTGAAGCTGCGCTCCTCGGCCACGGCCATGAAGGCGGCCAGGTCGCCCAGTTCGTCCCGCTTCATTGATGAACTCCGTTCATAGGTTCATGCCGATCATAGCGTCTACTCGCCGCCGCCCGCGCGGCCTATCTTGCCGGCATCGACGGAGACGGCGCGCCGCCGGCTCCGCGTCCGCTGCTGAGAGATCCCCCATGAAGACCATCGGTTACGCCGCCCAGTCCACGACCTCGCCGCTGGCTCCGTGGGAGTTCGACCGCCGCGAGCTGCGCGGCAACGACGTGCAGATGGAGATCCAGTACTGCGGCGTCTGCCACTCGGACCTGCACCAGGCGCGCAACGACTGGGGCTGGTCGTCCTATCCGGTCGTGCCGGGCCACGAGATCGTCGGCGTCGTCACCGCCGTCGGGCCTGAAGTCACCAAGTTCAAGGAAGGCGACCGCGTCGCGGTCGGCTGCATGGTCGACAGCTGCCAGCACTGCGACCAGTGCGACAAGGGCGAGGAGCAGCTCTGCCGCCACGGCAACACCCAGACCTACAACGGCAAGGACCGGATCACGGGCGAGCCGACCTACGGCGGCTATTCCAAGGCCCTGGTCGTGCGCGAGGAGTTCGTGCTGCGGATGCCGGAAGGCCTCGATCCGGCCGCGGCCGCGCCCCTGCTGTGCGCCGGCATCACCACCTGGTCGCCGCTGAAGACCTGGGGCGTCAAGGAAGGCAGCCGCGTCGGCGTCATCGGCCTGGGCGGCCTCGGCCACATGGCGGTCAAGCTGGCCGTGGGCCTGGGCGCCCATGTCGTGGTTCTCAGCCGCTCGGCCGACAAGGAGGCCGATGCGAAGGAACTGGGGGCGCACGAACTGCTCGTCTCGTCGGACAAGGCGGCGATGAAGGCGGCGGCGAACAGCCTGGACCTGATCATCGACACCGTGCCGGTGAAGCACGACCTCAACCCTTACATGCCCCTGCTCGACATCGACGGCACCCTGGTCATTGTCGGTCAGCTGGGCCCGATGGAGGAGATGTCGACCCTGCCGCTGCTGCTGGCGCGCCGCCGGGTCTCCGGCTCGCCCATCGGCGGCATCCGCGAGACGCAGGAGATGCTCGATTTCTGCGCCGAGAAGAACATCCTGCCAGACGTCGAGATGATCCGGATGGACGAGATCAACCACGCCTTCGACCGAATGGAGAAGTCCGACGTCCGCTACCGCTTCGTCATCGACATGGCGTCGCTGGACGCTCCGGCCGCCTGATAGCCGCATCGGCAACCGGTCGGGGCGGCGCGGCGTTAACCGCTCAGGTTCAACGCTGGAGCACACATCCCATGCGCATCCGTATCGCCGCCCTGACCGCCGTCGCCGCCCTGTCGCTGGGCGCCGCGGCCTGCACCCAGGCGGAACAGGACGACGCCCAGGCCGACGCCAACGAAGCCGCCGCCGATACCGGCCAGGCGGCGCAGGAAGCCGGGTCGGCGCTCAAGGAAGAAGCCGCGCAGGTCGGCTCGGCCATCTCGGCCGGGGCGCAGGAGGCGGCTCAGGAAGTGGACGAGGCCACCGACAAGCTGGCGGAAAAGGCGGACGACCAGAAGGCCGAGACGGCCCGCGACAACCGCGGCAACTGACGCCTCAGGCCGGCTCCGCCAGCAGGGCGTCGATCAGCGCCTTGGCTTCGGGGCTGGCCCAGTCGGCCTCGCCCGAGAAATAGGCCCGGATCTTCCCCTGGCGATCCAGCAGGACGGTCTGGGGCATCTTGCCCTTGCCCGGCAGTTCGAAGGGCAGCTGGAATTTCGGATCGCTGTACATCGGCAGGGGCTCGTGCACGTCGATGAAGCTCCTGGCGTCGGCGATGGCGTCCGGCGTGGCGTCGACGTTGATCGGCAGGACGACCACATCCTTGCCCACGTAGCTTTCGGCCAGCCGGGCCAGGGTCGGCATCTCGGTGCGGCAGGGCGCGCACCACATGGCCCACAGGTTCACCACCACGACCTTGCCGCGGAAGTCGGACAGGCGCGTATCGGCGCCCTCACGGGTCTTGAACACATAGACCGGAGCGTCTTCGAGCGCCGCCGGGGTCTCCAGCCGGGCGATGGAGCCCGTCGCGAAACGGGCCAGTTCGCTTTTCGCGGCGGGTTCAGGCGTTGCGGCTTTGTCGATCAGGCCGGGTTTGGCGTATAGCAGCGCCGCGCCGCCGATCACGCCGATCAGCAGCACGCCCGCAATCGCGCCGATTATCGCCTTCGAGATCTTCATGCCCGACCAGACGCCCT
>NZ_JAHFPF010000104.1 GCF_023259385.1 Brevundimonas sp.
CGGAACACGGCGTTGCGGTACAGGATGGCGCGCAGGGCTTCGTCCTGGACGACCTTCTCGGCCTGGATCGAGATGCTGGGCTGTTTGGTGTTCCCCTCGGCGTCGCAGATCGGGCAGGGGGTGAAGATGGCGTAGTTGAGCTCGTTGACGTTCTGGCTGCGGCGCACCGCCGTGGCCGCCATCAGGCTGGCCCCGTTGCGGAAGCGGGTGGCGAAATCGACGGCGACGCCCGCGCGCAGGTCCGAATCCATCTGCAGCTGGCTGGCGTAGACGATATTGCCGTCGGGGTCGGTGAACTCGACCCGGTCGCGCGCGCTGCCGACGCCGAGTTTCAGGTCGTAGCTGATCTCGCCGGCCCGCACGGTGGTGTTGCGGAACCGGGCCAGCACCCGCTCCGGGCTTCCGGTGGCGGTGATGACGTCGCCGGTCCGCGTGGTCGAATCGGATTCGATATAGATGGCGTCAGGGATCAGGCCGTCGGGGCCGGGCTGCTGGGTCGGCTGCGGAGCAGGGGCCTGCTGGGCGAAGGCCGCGCCGCCCGAGGCGGCCAGCGCCACCGCGCCCGCCCCGGCGAGGAGCCGGCGGCGCAGGACTGCGGTACGGGGCCAGCGGCGGTCACGCTGCATGCAAGCTCACTTCAAGAAAAGGCCGGGCAGGGGGGCGACGGATCGCTTAGCCGTCCTCGGTATAGAACAGCAAGGTGAACGCGGCGAGCGCCGTCAACAACGGCGGCAGCCAGGCGGCGAGCCACGGCGGGATGACCTCGGCCGAACCGAAAGCGGAGGCGGCCTGGTTGACGAAGAAGAAGCCGAATCCCAGCACGACGGCGGCGGCGCTCATGCGGGCCAGATCGCCCAGCCGCATCAGCCTCAGCGAGAAGGCGGCGGCGAGAATCGACATGGCCGCGAACATCAGCGGAGTCGCCAGAAGCTGTTGCAGGCGCAGGTCGTAGGCAGTGGCCGAGAAACCTGCGTTCTTGACCCGGGCGATCTGGGCCGGAAGGGACCAAAAGGGCGTCGATTGCGGGCGGGCGAAGCGTTCGAACGCCTCTTCGTCGGCCAGGCTGGAGGGCAGGTCGAGGGTGGCGTAGCGCACGGCGCGCTGGCCGATCTGGGCCCCGACCGCGTCGATCAGGCGCCAGCGCCCGGCGCTGAGCGAGGCCGAAGCGGCGTCGATTCGCTCGGAGAAGCTGCGCAGGCCCTCCCCGTCGTTGGTGTAGATGAAGAAGGTCACGCCCAGCAGGCGGCCGCCCGCGCGGTCCTGCCGGTCGGCGCGGATGACCATCTGGCGGCTGTCGTCGCCTTCGCGGATCCAGACGGCTTCGGGCGCGCTCGATCCGGCGACGGACCCGGACAGGCGGCTGCGTTCGCGCTGGAACAGGCCGTCGGCGGCCGACGCCGCGGGTCCCAGCGCCGTCACCGTCAGGACGCCAAACAGGAAGGCCGCGCCGGCCGCGGGCAGGACGAAGCGCCAGGCGGAGACCCCGGCCGCCCGCATCGCGATCAGCTCGCTGCGCCGGTTCAGGCCGACGAAGGCCGCCAGGGTGCCGAACAGGAAGACGAACGGCAGCAGCTGGATGATCACCTGCGGCGACTTCAGCAGCATCAGCCCGAGGATGCGCAGGCCCGACAGGTCCACATCGGACCCGACGCCGCGCGAAATCTCGACGAAGTCGATCAGCATGATCAGGGCCGCGATGACCCCCAGCGCGATGGCCAGGGCGCGGGCCTGCTGGACCAGGATGTAGCGTTCGATGCGGCCGAGGCGCAGCCAGGGGGCGCGCAGGGAGGTGCGGCTGGTCATGCGAACCTCGCCTTCAGCCGGTCCAGCACCGGCCAGCGGCGCCGGCGGCGCGGCTTGAGCGCCCGGAACAGGACGCGAAGGGCGATGGCTGTGGCGAGGATGGGCAGAAGATACTGCAGGATGTTGAGCCAGCCGTTCCAGGCGCTGGCGGCGACGACGCCATAGCCGATGATGCGGACGATCAGGAAGGCCGCGGCGGCCTTGGCGATGCGCAGGCCGTAGCCGGTGCGGCTGAACGAACCGCCCATCAGCGCGGCCAGGGCCATGGCCATCGCGGCCAGCGCATACAGGGGGGCGGACAGGCGCGAATGGCCCTCAGCGGCCAGTTGGCCCGCGGATCCGACGCGTTCGAGATCGCGCGGAGACGGATTGAACAGCTGGGGCAGATAGAGGTCGGACGGCTTGTACCGGACGGTCTCGTTCACATCGATATATTGCGCGAGCGGCAGGTCCTGACGGCCGAACGACAGATACTCCAGCACCCCGCGGGACGAGAACCGCTGCCAGGATCCGTTCAGAAGGGTCAGGTAGGGCTGGCCGTCGATACGGCTGAAGCGGGCCTCGGCGGCGTCCCAGGTCGTCGTCTTGTCGCCGTCCTGAACATAGACGAACAGGTTCTTGAGCAGGCCGTTCTGCTCAATCTGCTGCACATAGACGGTCAGGCCCTTGGGGCCCTGGACGAAGCGGCCCTCCTCGACCAGCAGGGCGGCCAGGTCGGTGCGGACGGCGAAGGTCTCGTTGCGCGCCTGCCGCTGGGCCCAGGGCTGGGCCACCGTGGTGATGAACAGGGTCAGTACGGCGGCGATGACCGCCAGCCGCACGGCGGGCCGGATCGCCTGCCAGCGCGTCACGCCCGAGGCGAAGACCGCGGTCAGCTCCTGCTCGCGCTGCAGGCGGGTCAGGGCCGTCAGGGCACCGACGAATAGGCCGATGGGAATGATGACGGCCAGCAGCTGCGGCAGCGCCAGCAGGGTCAGCTTGACCATCACCCAGACGCTCTGGCCGCGTTCGACGATGAACTCCAGTTGGTCGAGGCTCTGGCTAAGAATGCCGATTCCGGCCAGCGCGGCGCACGCAGCCAACACGGGGCGGCCGATCTGCCGGAAAAGGTAGCCTTGGATCAACGTCATAAGGGAACGGAAATCGCCCGTTGCAGCCGGCGGCGAGGGAGAGCATCTAATACACACCCGTTTGCACCGGTGAAACCGCGCGAACAATCCCACTCGCACAAGACCGGGGCGTACATCCCGGCGGGAGCAGTAAATGAAGATCGAATTCGTCGCCTCGGCCGACGCCGCCGAGGTTTTGGCCGTTCTCGTCCACGATGGGCGCGCCTTCGCGGGCAATGGCCAAGCTGTGGATAACGCCACCTCCGGCGCCCTGACGAAGGCCATGACGGCCAGCCGCTTCACCGGCGGATCGAACAGCACCCTGATCGTCGCCGCCCCCGCGGGCGTGAGCGCCGGGACCATCGTCCTGACGGGCGCGGGCGATCCCGCCAAGTTCGACGACCTGGCGCTGGAAGCCGCCGCCGGCGCCGCTTATCACGCGGTGAAGCTGTCGGGCGCGGCCTCGATCACCATCGACGTCAGCTACCTGTCGGCCGACCAGGCCGCCCGCGCGGCCTTCGCCGCCCGTCTGGCCGCCTACCGCTTCCTGAAATACCGCACCACGCTGAAGCCGGAGAAGACCCCGTCGATCGAGACGATCAAGGTCGTCGCCGCCGACGTGAAGGCCGCCCAGGCCGCCTATGAAACCTATTCGGCCGTCGCCGGGGCGGTCGAGTTCGCGCGCGACCTGGTCGCCGAACCGGCCAACGTCCTGTACCCGGAAGAGTACGCCAAGCGCGTCAAGGCGCTGGAGAAGCTGGGCCTGGAGGTCGAGGTTCTGGGCGAGAAGGAGCTTGAGAAGCTGGGCTTCCGCACCCTGCTGGCCGTCGGCCAGGGCAGCGTGCGCGACAGCCAGGTCGTCATCATGAAGTGGAACGGCGGCGCCAAGGGCGAACAGCCGATCGCCTTCGTGGGCAAAGGCGTCTGCTTCGACACCGGCGGCATCTCCCTCAAGCCGGCCGACGGCATGGAAGACATGAAGTGGGACATGGGCGGCTCGGCCGCCGTGGTCGGGCTCATGCACGCGCTGGCGGGCCGCAAGGCCAAGGTCAACGCCATCGGCGTCATCGGCCTGGTCGAGAACATGCCGGACGGCAACGCCCAGCGTCCGGGCGACGTGGTCGTGTCGCTCTCGGGCCAGACGGTCGAGGTGCTCAACACCGACGCCGAGGGCCGCCTCGTTCTGGCGGACTGCCTCTGGTACACCCAGGAGCGCTTCAAGCCGAAATTCATGCTGGATCTGGCCACCCTGACGGGCGCCATGATCGTGGCCCTGGGCCTGGAATACGCAGGCGTCTTCTCCAACTCGGACGAGCTGGCGAACAACTTCCTGGCCGCCGGTCCCAAGGTCGGCGAGAACGCCTGGCGGATGCCGATCCCGGCCTTCTACGAGCGTCACATCGACACCCCGATCGCCGATGTGAAGAACACCGGCAACGGCCGCGCCGGCGGCTCGATCACCGCAGCCCTGTTCCTGCAGCGCTTCACCAACGGTACGCCGTGGGCGCACATCGACATCGCGCCGACCGCCTGGGTCAAGGACAGCCGCAACCCGACCGTGCCGGACGGCGCCGTCGGCTGGGGCGTGCGCACCCTCGACCGGATGGTGAAGGACTCGTACGAGTCCTGAACCTCGTCGTGACCCTGCCCCGGCGACGGGGAGGGGCGCTCGGCTCATATTCTCTTCAAACTCGACGACCCCGTCCGCTGTCACTGGATAAGCGGGCGGGGTTTCGTCATTCTGGCCGACATGACCACGGGTCCCGAAATCTGGTTCTACCACCTCGAGCGGTCGAGCCTGGGGCAGGTGCTGCCCGGGCTGCTGGAGAAGACGCGCGAGCGGGGCTGGAAGGCCGTCGTGCGCGCGTCCAGCCCGGGCCTGCTGGACGATATCGACGATCACCTGTGGACCTACCGGGACGACAGCTTCCTGGCCCACGGTCGGGCGTCGGAGCCGAACGCGGACCGTCAGCCGGTGCTCCTGACCGAATCGCTTGAGAACCCGAACGCCGCTCAGGCGCTGTTCATCCTGGACGACGCAGAGCTTGGCGATACGAAGGGCCTGGAACGATGCTTCATCATCTTCGACGGACGCGACGAGGCGTCGCTGACCGGCGCGCGGGGGCGATGGAAGGCGTTGAAGGACGCCGGGGCCAACCTGGCCTATTGGAAACAGTCGCCCGAGGGACGCTGGGAAAAGGCGGCCTGATCGCTGTCGCCCTGCTGGCGGCCTGTTCGTCGACGCCGGCCGGCGACGTTCCGGCGGCGCGTGCGGTCGAGGCCGCGCAACTGAACCAGCCGGTCGGCAGCCGCAACCCGCAGAACCCCACGGCCGACCTGTGCCGCGCCGGCGATCTGCAGTACCTCGTGGGCAAGCCGAAGACGGACATTCCCGTCCCGGTCGACGTGGTGAACCGGCGCGTGACCTGCACCACCTGTCCGGTGACCGAGGACTTTTCGCCTTACCGCCTGAACATCTTCTTCAACGAGCGGACCCAGATCGTCGAACAGGTCCGTTGCGGCTGAACCGAATTTCCAAGGGAGAGACGCCGATGAGAATCCTGATGCTGAGCCTGGCCGCCGCCGGACTGCTGTCCGCCTGCGCGCCGACCAGCGGGACCGATCCCGCGACCCCGCCGATGGACGGTCCGCGCGCCTGCAAGGCCGACCAGTACCAGCGGCTGGTGGGGACCAACCGGTCGCAGCTGCCGGCGGCTCCGGCGGGCGAGACCTGGCGCGTGACCTGCACCACCTGTCCGATGACCATGGACTACAATCCCCGCCGCCTGAACATCACGTTCGATCAGGCCAGCGGCGTGATCCGCGAGGTCAAATGCGGCTGACGGCGGCGGCGGTCGCCGCCGTAACGGTGCTGGCCGGAGCGTGCGCTCCGGTCACGCCGCCCACCGGGCCCGGCGCCCCGCAGCGCTGCGACGCCGCCAACGCCCGCTCGCTGATCGGCAAGCATGTCGGCGCGGTGGACTATGCGGCCGGGGCCAATGTGCGCATCGTCTGCACCACCTGCGCCGTGACCTTCGACCACCGGCCCGACCGGCTGAACATCCGCTTCGACGAGGCGACGGGGATCATCAAGAGCGTCGACTGCGGATAGGCGCTCCCCCGCCCGGCTTGGCGAAGCCGGTTCGACCCGTCAGGATGCGTGGAACGGGGAGACGACCATGAAACGCATTCTGCTGGCGGGCGCGACGCTGGGCGCGATGATGTTCGGCCCGGCGGCCGTGGCCGATGCGACCGCGGACAGGGCGGTGCGCGACGCCATCGAGCGGCCGCAGGTCTGCGGACCGGCGACCTCGGCCCTGTCCGGCACGCCGGTGGTCGACATGGTCATGGTCGACGGCTTCGGGACCGGCGGCTTCGCCATCGAGACGGTCAATCCCGAGGCCCAGGCCTGGTTCAACCACGGCGTTCGTCTGCGCTGGGCGTTCGAGCACAAGGAATCGGCGCGAGCCTTCAGGAAGGCGCGGCTGCTGGATCCCACCTGCGCCATGTGCGCCTGGGGCGAGGCCTGGGCCCTGGGGCCGAACCTGAACGGCGGCGGGAATGACGACGAGAGCCAGGCGGCGGCGCTGAAGGCCGCGCGCGACGCCCGCCGCATGGCCCGCCGCGCCACGCCGATGCAGCGCCAGATGATCGACGCCCTGGTGCACCGCTATTCCGGCGCCAAGGCCACCCGCGAGCGCCGCTTCGCCCAGGCGATGGACCGCATCGCCCGCCGCAATCCGCAGGACGTCACCGTTGCGGCCATCACCGCCGACGCCTGGATGTTGAAGGCCGACCGCTGGTGGGACGAGGACGGCAAGGCCGCGGATCCGGCCATCACCCGCGCCCTCGGCATTCTGGAGCAGACGCTGGCCTTCGCGCCCGACGATCCCGGCGCCATCCACCTCTACATCCACCTGACCGAATGGTCAGACGATCCGCACAAGGCGATCCCGTATGGCGAACGGCTGGCCGCCCTGGCGCCGGGCGCCAGCCATCTGGTGCATATGCCGTCGCACACCTTCTACCGGGTGGGACGCTACCGCGACGCCATGATGTCCAACGTCAACGCCGTGGCGCTGGATCGGCGCTACGACGGGCTGGCGCGGCCGCCCGGCGGCGTGCCGGGCATGCCGCTGCACGGGCACAACATTCATTTCGGCATGGGCGGCGCCCTGATGGCGGGCGGGGGCGAGCAGGGGCTGCTGCTGGCCGACTGGTTCCTGGCCACCTATCCGGACATCGAGGCGACCAACGTCTGGCGCCAGATCGTGGCCAACAACGCCTACGCCATCTACGGCCGCTTCGGGACGCCGGAGCAGGTGACGGCGCTGAAAGAGCCCGGCGCCGACCGTCCGATGCTGCGCGTCAGCTGGCGCTACGCCCGGGGCGAGGCGGCGGCGCGGGCCGGCGACGCCGCGGCCGTCCGCGCCGAGGCCGAGGCGATCAAGGCGATCCGCGAGGCCGACAGCTTCAAGGCCGGCCCGATGGCCAAGCGGCGCAACGACTTCACCGAACTGTCCCAGAGGGTGCTGGAAGGCCGGGCCGCCATGCTTGAGGGCAACGCGGACGCCGCCGTGGCGGCCTTCACCCGCGCGGCCGAGATCCAGGCGCAGGGCGACGAGGGCGGCGATCCGCCCGCCATCTGGTATCCGACCCGCCGCAGCCTGGCCGCCGCCCTGCTGACCGGCGGCGACGCCGCCGGAGCCAAGGCCAAGGTGCTGGAGCTGCTCGAGGACTGGCCGAACGACCCCTACAGCTACTTCGTGCTGTCGCGGGCCGAGGCGGCGCTGGGCGACACGGCGGCGGCGGCCGAAGCCCTCCGCCGCGCGCAGGTCGAATGGATCGGCGGCGCCATGGACCTGAAGCTGGCCTGAGGTCTAGCGGCTCTTGGCTTCCCGGATCGCCGCTTCCAGCGCGGCGGGCTGGATGCTGGCCACGGCGCGCCCGTTGATGATGAAGGTCGGCGTGCCCTGAAGGCCCAGGGCCGAGGCGGCCGTGTGGGTGTCGGTCAGGTGCCGGGTCATCTCGGGGCTGCCGATGGCGGCGTGGGCGGCTTCAAGGGTGACGCCGTTGGCGACCATGATGGCGTCCACCGACTCGGGCGTCAGGTCGCCTTCGGACATCAGGGCGCGGAACACCGGCAGGTATTTGCCCTGGTCATGGGCGGCCTGGGCGGCGCGCGCGGCGTAGTGGGACGGACCGGCGGGATCGCCGCGATCTAGGATCGGCCAGTCCTTGAACACGAAGCGCACGTCCGGATGGGCCTGCATCATGCGCAGGACCTCGGGCGCGGTCTGCTTGCAGCCAGGGCAGCGGAAGTCGAAGAATTCGATCACCGTCACCTTGGCGTCGACCGGGCCGAACGCGGGGTCGCGGGCGTCGACGGTCAGCAGGGACGGGCTGGCGGCGGCGCGGCGCGTGATGCTGTCGGCCAGTTGGGAATCGGACTTGATCTGCAGGGCGGTGCTCATCTCCTGCATCACTTCGGGATTGTTGAGCAGATAGGCGCGGATGCGGGCGTCCGAGGTCCCGCCGCCGAAATAGGGGAAGGCCGCCAGCGCCAGGGCCACCACCGAGACCGCGAGGGCCGCCTTTCCGGTGCTCAGGCCGCTCAGGAACGGGCGCGGCGCGGGGACTTCGGCCTGGGGCTCGGGCGTATCGGTCATGCGGTCTTCCGTGAGAAAAGAATCAGCCGGCGGCGGGAACGACGACCGGGCGGTTGCGGCTGTTGCGGCGGTCGACGTCATCGACGTCGTCCTGGGTGGCGCCCGAGGCGAAGACGATGTCCATCGCCCGGGTCCATTCGTTGCTGCCCGGCGTCAGCATGTCTCGCGCGCGCAGGGCGAACTGGGTCGCCTGCGTCTTGGCGCCGAGGGCGAAATACATCTCGGCCGAGGCCAGGCGGGCCTCGCCCTCCTTGCCCTGGCTGGCGTAGGCCTGGGACAGCAGGCGCCAGCCCATGGAGTTGTCGCTCTCCAGCGCGGTGGCGCGCTTCAGCTGGTCGACGGCGAGCTCGATCTGGGCCGTGTCCCGGGTTTCGAGCATGGCGTGGGCCAGGTTGATGCGGAGCAGGGGGGCGTCGGGCTTCAGATCGACCGCGCGCTGGTGGGCGCCGATGGCCTCGGCCGGACGGCCTTCCTCGAACAGGATCTGGCCCTTCAGCTCCCAGAAATAGGGGTTCTGGGGCTGTTCGGTCAGCAGGACGTCAACCGCGGTCAGCGCCTTCTCGGTCTGACCGTCGCGATACCAGGCGATGACGCGGGCGTAGCGGCCCGGCAGGCTTTCGTCGGTTTCGGGATAGGTGCGCAGGGTCGTGTTGGGCGCATCCATGAAGGCGTGGATCTTGGCCAGGATCAGGGCGTGCTGGGCGACGCGCTCGGGGCTGTCCTGATGGTCGTAGTGGGGCTGTTCGGCGACCAGGCGGCGCAGGTTCTCGATCCGGTCCGACGACAACGGGTGGCTGCGGAAATAGGGATAGCGGCGGGCGTCGGAGAAGACTTCCTGCGAGCGGAAATTCTCGAAGAAGGTCAGCAGCCCCCGGCCCGATTCGCCGGCCCGTTCCAGCGCGCGGGCACCGCTGTTGTCGGCCTCGCCTTCCTGGTGGGTCATGTAGCGCAGGGCGCTGAGGGTGCCGAAATACTGGCTGTTGCCCAGCAGGACCGCGCCCGCGTCCGGCGCGCCCGCGGCGATGGCCAGGGCGCCCAGGGCCATGGTCATCAGCATCGGCTGCATGCCCGCGTTCTGGGCGCCGTCCCGCAGGGTGTGGCGGTTCTTCACGTGCCCGGCTTCGTGGGCGATCACGCCCAGCAGCTCATTGGCGTTGCGGGTGCGCAGGATCAGGCCGGTGTTGACGCCGATGATCCGCCCGCGCGTGGCGAAGGCGTTCAGGTCGTTCTCGTTGATCAGCAGGATCTCGACCTCGTCCGGCTCCAGCCCCATGGCCGTGAACACGGGGGCGGACCAGTCGTGGATGATCGCCTCGATCTCGGTGTCGCGAATGGCGCTCTGGGCGGCGGCGGGGGAGGCCGCCGTCAGCACGAGGCCGACGGCGGTCGCTGCGCCGATCAGGCGGGCGGCGTTTCGGGACAGCCAGGACATGGCGAACTCCTCAAGACCCGGACGCCCCCGTCCGTTGTGATGCTCACAATCTAATCGCGGCCTTTCAGCGGCGCCACCATCCACGCTTCGGCTTTTCGGGCGGGGCCGCGATCTGGGCGGGATCTTCCGCGATCAGGGCGGCCACGTCGACTTCAGGCTTGGGCGGTTCGACGCGTTCGACGACCGGGGCCGGAACCGGCTCGGGCGCGGCGACCGGCTCGGGGGTGACGACCGGCGCGTCCGGCTCGATGTCGAGAACGGCGGGTTCGCCTTCCGGCTCGGCCTCGTTCGGCTCGACGGCCGAGACCGGCGCGACGTCCGAATGCTCGGTGGCCGAGGCGGAGACCTTGCGGCGCACGCGGCGGCGCTTGGGCTCTTCCGGGATGGCGACCGGCGCGGCTTCGGCCTCGATCTCGGCGTCCGGGATGATCACGGCCGACGGGGTGTCGGGCGAACCGTCGGCGGGCATGCCTTCGTTGGTGGCGCGGGTCTCGACCTTCACCTCGTGGGTCAGGCCGGCTTCCGAACCGCGATCCCGGCCGCGGCCGCGGCCGCGACGACGACGCGAACGTCCGCCGCGCTCGCCGCCGATCTCGCCCTCGGGACGTTCACCGACCACTTCGTCGACGTCGGAGGCCTCGGTTTCAGCGCCCGAATCCTCGGTGCGCGGCGCGCGCTCGGGGTTGATGGGGTCGAACCAGACATAGGGGTCGTCCAGCGACGGGGTGCGGCCGCGGACCCAGAAGAAGGAGTCGCGCTCGGCGGCGGCGCCGCCTTCCTCGCGCATCCGGCGACCGCCGCGGCGGCCGCGGCGGCGGCGGCGTCCGCCCTCGCCGTCGTCCTCGTCATCG
>NZ_JAHFPF010000333.1 GCF_023259385.1 Brevundimonas sp.
AGGTTCACCCGAAGTGGAAGACGCCCTACATCGTCACCCTGTTCACCGGTATCGCGGTCGCCATCGCCGGCGCCCTGTTCCCGGTCGGCCAGCTGGCGGACATTTCGAACTCGGGCACCCTGTTCGCCTTCTTCATGGTGTCGCTGGCGGTGCTGATCCTGCGCGTGAAGGAGCCGAACCGTCACCGTCCGTTCAAGACGCCGCTGGTGTGGATCATCGCGCCGATCTCGGCCGCCGGCTGCGCCTTCCTGTTCTGGAATCTGCCGCACGACGCCAAGATGGTGCTGCCGATCTGGGGCGGCATCGGCCTGGTGATCTATTTCCTGTACGGCATCCGCAAGAGTCACATGCGCAAGGGCCATACCGAGGTCCATGAGCAGGACGCCGACATCCCGCCGCCGCCGGGCACGACCTGATCGCCGGCGGAAGACCACAAGACGAAGGCCCGGGAGCGATCCCGGGCCTTTTCCTTTGCGGCGGTCTCGCCTAGAGGCTTCAGCCTACCTATGCGGATGTGGCGGAACTGGTAGACGCACCAGATTTAGGTTCTGGCGCCGAGAGGCGTGGAGGTTCGAGTCCTCTCATCCGCACCATCCTTATCGGCCTATCGCTCGGGACGCGGTCCCTCGCTGCTTCAGGCCGGCTCAGTCCCAGCTCGGCCAGGTGCTCTCGCCCGTGGGCGCGGGCTGGACGCTGCCGTTGCCGAAGATCAGGTTGATCAGGGTTCCGATCTCCGTCCGCTGCGAGAGCCGCCAGCGCGCGTTGGACACCACCACCAGATCCCAATGGTCCGAGAGCCATCGGCTGTTGCCGAACTGATGCCAGTTCTCATGCTTGCCGGCGTCCAGTTCGCCGTTCTGGACGAGCGCGAAGGTCAGGTTGTCGGGGCTGGCCTGGGTGAGGCTGACCGACAGGCTGTAGACGTCGCCCAGGAGGGTCCCGCTGTCGTCGGCCCGGCCGTCCCAGACGTATTCTCCATTGCTGTGAACCGTCAGGGTCGAGGAGATCGCGACGTCGTTCAGGTCCATGTCGCTGCGGAAGGTCAGGGTCTCCGGACTGAGGACGTCCATCAGGGCCCGGAGCGACTTCGGATAGGTGGTCATTCCCGCCGTCTGGAAACGCTCTTCCACGCTCCCCGCCGACGTCCCGAACCGCAAGGCTGTGCGCACGCTGTCTTCCATCGCCGCGTCTCTCCTGCCGGCGTCGCCGACCGTGATCCGGTCGCCCTCGATGCGGGCTCGCCAACCGGCGAGCGGCATCATCACCCAAGGTTGCGATACGCACAACATTGTTAGGCCAGTCGGCTGATTTCATATTGTTCTTGATTTGTTCTTATTCTGCGGTACCGTCCGTCCATGGTCGAGATTGCGAAGGGGCGAGGTGCGAGGTCGAACGCGACCGGGCGCTACGAACCGGAAACGGTCGAGGCCTTCGATGACGGATGGACCGATCAGGACGCGGAGGCGGCGCCGCTGCGCACCACCCTGACGCCCGAGACGGCCCGGACGATCATCGCGCGCAACACCAGTCCGGACGTCGGTTTCGACCGGTCCATCAACCCCTACAAGGGCTGCGAACATGGCTGTATCTACTGCTACGCCCGTCCGTCCCATGCCTGGATGGGCCTATCCCCGGGCCTGGATTTCGAGAGCCGGCTCTTCTTCAAGCCCGGCGCAGCGGACCTGCTGGAACAGGAGCTCTGCAAGCCGCGATACGTCTGCAGGCGCATCCACATAGGCGGTAACACCGACCCCTATCAGCCCGTCGAGCGCGAGCTGAAGTCGACGCGGTCGATTCTCGAGGTCCTGCAGAGGTTCAGGCATCCGTTCAGCATTATCACCAAGTCGGTGCTGATCACGCGCGACGTGGACATCCTGGGGCCGATGGGGCGCGACGGGCTGGCTTCGGCCTTCGTCTCCATCACCACGCTTGACCGCAAGCTGGCGCGCGCGATGGAGCCGCGCGCCTCAACCCCTGCCAAACGGCTGGAGGCCGTCTCGCGGCTCGCCGAGGCGGGCGTGCCGGTGGGCGTCGGCTTCGCCCCGGTGATCCCGGGGCTTAACGACCACGAGCTTGAATCCATTCTGGAAGCGGCGGCCAAGGCCGGGGCGACCAGCGCCATGTATGTGACCCTGCGCCTGCCGCTGGAGATCAAGGATCTGTTCCGCGAATGGCTGGCGGACGCCCGGCCGGACCGGGCGGCGCGGGTCATGTCTCTGGTCCGCCAGACCCGGGGCGGCAGGGACTATGATCCCGACTGGTCGCAGCGCATGAAGGGCGCGGGCCCGGTGGCCGAACTGATCGGGACCCGCTTCCGCGCGGCTGTCAAACGCTACGGCCTGGACGGCCCGCGTCCGCTGCTGGACGAAAGCCGTTTCCGCGTTCCCGCCAGCGCCCGCAAGCAGGGCGACCTGTTCGACGCGGCCTGATCCAGCACGCTCACAGAGCGGTGGCCCGCCTCAGCCGAACACGAACCCTTCCACCTGCCCGCGATGGGTGGACGAGACCGGCGCCCGCGTTCCGTTCTTCAGAACCACCTCCAGCCGGCGCCCGCTGCGCGCCAGGCGGACGACCGCATCGGCGGCGACCCACCAGGAGCGGTGCACCTGGAGGCCCGGATAGTCCTTCAGTTCGCCGAGCGCGTCGCGCATCCGCATCAGGATCAGGGCCTCGCCGTTGCGCGTGGTGACGCGCAGATAGTGGTCCTCCATGCGGATGCAGACCAACTCGCCCGCGACGCCGGGCGGCAGGCGCGAGAGGAAGCGCACGCCCGGTTTGGCCACGGCCTTCACCGGTTCCGCCCGGCGGCTGGCGGCCAGCTGCAGCAGGCTGATCCCGCCGACGATCAGGGCCGTCACCAGGCAGACGGAGACATAGGTCGCCGTCAGGGTGAGAAACCCGCCGACGAAGGGCGCCTCGGCCACGTCGGAGCGTCCGAACAGCGGGGCGATGACGGCGGCC
>NZ_JAHFPF010000105.1 GCF_023259385.1 Brevundimonas sp.
CGGCCGCCCGCGCGTGGCCGTGGTGGTCGGCGGTCTCGGCCTCAACGCCGTGACCACCCGCGCCGCCATCGAGCGCCTGCCCGCCGAGGTGACGCTGAGCTTCGTCCCCTATGCCGAGGGCCTACAGGGCTGGATCGACCTGGCCCGCGCCCAGGGTCATGAGGTGATGATCGAGATCCCGATGGAGCCCTCCGGCTATCCGTCGAACGATCCCGGCCCCTACACCCTGCTGTCCTCGGCCGACGCCGCCGATGTGACGGCCAAGATGAACTGGCTGCTCAGCCGCGCCACCGGCTATTTCGCCGTGACCAACTATCTGGGCGACCGCTTCCAGACATCGGACGAGGGCATGAACGCCTTCATGGGCATGCTACGCGCGCGCGGCCTCGCCTTCATCGACGACGGCTCCATGAGCCGCAAGCCGGGCGCCTGGGCTCGCGCCAGCGCCAACCGCGTCATCGACGAGGAACAGACCCCGGCCTCCATCGTCGGCCAGCTGAACGCGCTGGAGGCCCTCGCCAAGGCGCGCGGGCAGGCCATGGGCACGGGCTTCAGCTATCCGGTGACGGTCGAGGCCGTGGCCCGCTGGACCGCCGGCCTGGAAGCGCGCGGACTGCAGCTGGCTCCGGCGAGCGCGATGACGCAGCGGCCGGGACGGTAAGGCAGTAGGGCCGCAGCCGAACGACCTGCTACAAAGCCCTATCGCCTATTCCTACCGCCTCGGGCCCCATGACCGACCTGTCCCTCTACCGCCCCAACGTCGGCGTCGTGCTGTTCCATCCGGACGGACGCGTCTGGTACGGGCGGCGGGCCGGGACGCCGGAACCCCATAACTGGCAGTTCCCGCAGGGCGGCGTGGATGACGGCGAGGACTATGAGACCGCCGCCCGCCGCGAACTGGCCGAGGAGACCGGCGTGGTCTCGGCGGAACTGATCGGCGAGATCAGCCAATGGGTCGCCTATGATTTTCCCGAAGGCTACGGCGGCTCGAAGCAGGCCCGCGGCTGGAAGGGCCAGAAGCAGAAATGGTTCGCCTTCCGCTTCACCGGCGCGGAGTCCGAGATCGACCTGGAGCAACACGACGAGATCGAGTTCGACGCCTGGCGCTGGGGTCGGCTGGACGAGGCGCCCGACCTGATCGTGCCGTTCAAGCGGGCGGCCTATGAGCAGGTGGTGTCGACCTTCGCGGCGTTGCTGATCTAGGCCGCCGCGCAGCCCTCGGGCTTGAGCACCCGCGCGGTGGAGGCCGGATATTTCGCCAGCAGATGCGCGGGCCGGATCGGTCGGGCCGCGAACCCGCCGCCGCAGTTCGGGCACACGCCCTTCAGCCGCGTCTCCACGCAGTCGGCGCAGAAGGTGCAGAAGGTGCACTCAAAGGTGCAGATTCGGGCGTCAGCGCTATCGAACGGCAGATCGCGGTCGCAGCATTCGCAGTTGGGACGGAGTTCGAGCATCGGGGCCTCCCTGTGGAGACCCTGACACCCGCTCCGTCCCACCGCAACGTCAGTGCGCGCCGCCGCCCGGCGCCAGGCGGAACAGCACCAGGCCCGAGAGCACCAGCACCGCCGCCAGGATACGCAGCGGATTGATCTGCTCGCCCAGCAGGACCACGCCGACGACGAAGGCCCCGACCGCGCCGATGCCGGTCCACATCACGTAGGCCGTACCCATGGGCAGGGTCTTCATGGAGATGGACAGCAGGGCGAAGCTGACGGTCATGAAGCCGAGCGTGGCGACACTGGGCCACAGGCGGGTGAAGCCGTGCGACTGCTTCATGAAATAGGCCCACACGATCTCGAGCAGGCCGGCGATGAGAAGATAGATCCAGGCCATGGGTTGCGGCCCTCCTTGCAAAGGGCCGGGCCGTCCCGGACTTGACCCGGCGCCGGAGCGCGGGGGCGAGGACGTGGCCTCGTCTTGCTGGGGCTATCTAGGGCGCCGGGCGCGGGGGTCAAGAGCCGGGGCGAACAAGAAAAATCCGGCGGATGCGCTGGGCGTCCGCCGGATATTCAGATCAGATTTGCGGGGCCGATCAGGCCGCGGCCACTTCCGAGGCTTTTTCGGCCAGGATGGTCAGGCCGGCCGGGGTCACGTCGGCGAAACCGCCGTGCACCTCGAACTGACGGCGCGAACCGCCGTCAATGACCGTGACCACGCCCTCGCGCAGGGCGGTCATGAAGGGCGCGTGGTCGGCCAGGACGCCGAAGTCGCCCTCGACGCCCGGCGCATCGACCTGGTCCACGAGGCCCGCGAAGACCTCGCGTTCAGGCGAGACGAGGGAGAAGCTCAGCTTGCCGGCCATGATCAGGCTTCCGCGGCCAGCTTCTGGGCCTTCTCGACGGCTTCCTCGATGGCGCCGACCATGTAGAAGGCCGCTTCCGGCAGGTGGTCGTATTCACCGGCCACGATGCCCTTGAACGAGCGGATCGTGTCTTCCAGCGAGACGAACTTGCCGGGCGAGTTGGTGAACTGCTCGGCCACGAAGAACGGCTGCGACAGGAAGCGCGAGATCTTGCGGGCGCGCGAGACGACCAGCTTGTCCTCTTCCGACAGCTCGTCCATGCCCAGGATGGCGATGATGTCCTTCAGGGCCTTGTAGGACTGCAGGACTTCCTGGACCGAACGGGCGACGCGGTAGTGCTCCTCGCCGATGACCAGCGGGTCCATGATCCGCGAGGTCGAGTCCAGCGGGTCCACGGCCGGGAAGATGGCCTGGGCGGCGATGTCGCGGCTCAGAACGGTCTTGGCGTCCAAGTGGGCGAACGAGGCGGCGGGCGCCGGGTCGGTCAGGTCGTCGGCGGGAACGTAGATGGCCTGGATCGAGGTGATCGAGCCCTTCTTGGTCGAGGTGATGCGTTCCTGCAGGTTGCCCATCTCGGTGGCCAGCGTCGGCTGATAGCCCACGGCCGACGGGATACGGCCCAGCAGGGCGGACATTTCCGAACCGGCCTGGGTGAAGCGGAAGATGTTGTCGACGAACAGCAGCACGTCCTTGCCTTCCTCGTCGCGGAAGTACTCGGCCTGGGCCAGGCCGGTTAGGGCGACGCGGGCGCGGGCGCCGGGGGGCTCGTTCATCTGGCCGTAGACCAGGGCGCATTTGGAGCCCTCGGTCGAACCGCCGTTCTTGGCCGGGTCCACGTTCACGTTGGACTCGATCATCTCGTGGTAGAGGTCGTTGCCTTCACGGGTGCGCTCACCCACGCCGGCCAGAACCGAGTAACCGCCGTAAGCCTTGGCGATGTTGTTGATCAGTTCCTGCATGGTGACGGTCTTGCCGACGCCGGCGCCGCCGAACAGGCCGGTCTTGCCGCCCTTGGTGTAGGGGCACATCAGGTCGATGACCTTGATGCCCGTGACCAGGATTTCCGACGAGGTCGACTGCTCCTCGAACGACGGCGCCTCGCGGTGGATCGGGCGGTACATGGTGGTCTTGATCGGGCCCTGTTCGTCGATCGGCGCGCCGACGACGTTCATGATGCGGCCGAGCGTGCCCGGGCCGACCGGCGCCAGGATGGAGGTGCCCGTGTCGGTCACCGGCTGGCCGCGCGTCAGGCCTTCCGAGGTGTCCATGGCGATCGTGCGGACCACGTTCTCGCCGAGGTGCTGGGCGACTTCCAGAACCAGGGTGAAGGGCTCGCCCGTCTTCTGGTCGATGTTCTGGGTCGTCAGGGCGTTCAGGATGGCCGGCAGGTGGCCGTCGAACTCAACGTCGACGACAGCGCCGATGACCTGAGAGATGCGGCCGGTGGCGACAGCAGCCGTGGCCTGTGCGGCGGCGGGCGTCTTCGCGGCGGCCGGAGCCTTCGGGGCGGCGGGCTTCTTGGCGGCGGGTTTCTTCGGGGCGGCGGTGTCGGTCATCGGTTCGTTCCGTTCGGAAAGTCTTGTCTGTGCAGGAGTCGGATCAGAGCGCTTCAGCGCCGGCGATGATCTCGATCAGTTCGGTGGTGATCTGGGCCTGGCGCTTGCGGTTGTACTGCAGGGTCAGGGCATTGATGAGGTCGCCCGCGTTGCGGGTGGCGTTGTCCATGGCGCCCATCTGGGCGCCGAAGAAGCTGGCCTGGTTCTCGTACAGCGCGGCCAGCACCTGGGTCGTGATGTTGCGCGGCAGGACGACGTCGAGGATTTCCTCTTCCGAGGGCTCGTAGTCGTAGACGGCGCCGTTCAGGTTGATCGGCTCGGCGTCGCCGTCGACGACCGCCGGGATCAGCTGCTTGGGCGTCGGCACCTGCGAGATGACCGATTGGAAGCGGCTGTAGAACAGGGTCACGACGTCGGCGTTGCCGGCTTCGAATTCCTCGGCGATCAGAGCGGCGATCGGCTCGGCGGCGGGAAGGCCGACGATCTTGTGGTCCGACATCTCGAAGGTGCGGATCAGCTTGTCGCCGTACAGGCGCGACAGGCCGTCGCGAACCTTGCGGCCCACGGCGACGATGCGGACGTCCTTGCCGGCGGCGAGCAGGCCGTTGATGCGTTCCTTGGCGGCGCGGATGACGTTGGTGTTGAAACCACCCGCCAGACCCTTGTCGCCGGTGGCGACCACGACCAGGTGCTTTTGGTCCTTGCCCGTGCCGGCCAGCAGCTTGGGCGCACCGTCGCCGGACACGCCGGCCGCCAGATTGGCGATCACGGCGGCCATCTTCTTGGCGTACGGACGGGCGCTTTCAGCCTGGTCCTGGGCGCGCTTCAGCTTGGCCGCGGCGACCATGTTCAGGGCTTTCGTGATCTTCTGCGTGGACTTCACGCTGTCGATCCGATTGCGCATTTCCTTGAGGCTGGCCATCCGGCGCTACTTTCTCGCTATCCGGTCCGGTCTCAGGCGAAGGTCTTGGTGAAGGCTTCCAGCACCGACTTCAGCTCGGCTTCGAGCTCGGCGGTGAGGTCCTTCTTGGTGCGGATGCCTTCCAGCAGACCCGGGTTCGACGACTTCACGCGGGCCAGCAGCTCCGACTCGAAGCGGCCGATGTCGCCGACGGCGACCGTGTCCAGGTAGCCGCGGGTGCCGGCGTAGACCGACACGACCTGCTCTTCCATGGTCAGCGGGCTGTATTGCGGCTGCTTCAGCAGCTCGGTCAGACGCGCGCCGCGGGCCAGCAGCTTCTGGGTCGAGGCGTCCAGGTCCGAGCCGAACTTCGCGAAGGCGGCCATTTCACGGTACTGGGCCAGCTCGCCCTTGATGGTGCCGGCGACCTTCTTCATCGCCTTGGTCTGGGCCGAGGAGCCCACGCGCGACACCGAGATGCCGACGTTCACGGCCGGGCGGATGCCCTGGTAGAACAGGTCGGATTCCAGGAAGATCTGGCCGTCGGTGATCGAGATCACGTTGGTCGGGATGTAGGCCGAAACGTCGTTGGCCTGGGTCTCGATCAGCGGCAGGGCGGTCAGCGAGCCCGAGCCGTTGTCGGCGTTCAGCTTGGCCGAACGCTCCAGCAGGCGGCTGTGCAGGTAGAAGACGTCGCCCGGGTAGGCTTCGCGGCCCGGCGGACGGCGCAGCAGCAGCGACATCTGGCGATAGGCGACGGCCTGCTTGGAAAGGTCGTCATAGACGATCAGGCCGTGCATGCCGTTGTCGCGGAAATACTCGCCCATGGCGGTGCCGGCGAACGGGGCCAGGAACTGCAGCGGGGCCGGTTCCGACGCCGTGGCGGCCACGACGATGGTGTATTCCAGCGCGCCGGCTTCTTCGAGCGTCTTCACGATCTGGGCGACGGTCGAGCGCTTCTGACCGATGGCCACATAGATGCAGTACAGCTTGGCGGACTCGTCGTCCGAAGCGTTGACCGACTTCTGGTTCAGGATGGTGTCGATGGCGACGGCGGTCTTGCCGACCTGACGGTCGCCGATGATCAGTTCGCGCTGGCCGCGGCCGACGGGGATCAGGGTGTCGATGGCCTTCAGGCCGGTCTGCATCGGCTCGTGCACCGACTTGCGCGGGATGATGCCCGGGGCCTTCACGTCCACGCGGCGGCGCTCGGTGAACTGGATCGGGCCCTTGCCGTCGATCGGCTCGCCCAGCGGGTTCACGACGCGGCCCAGCAGGCCCTTGCCGACCGGAACGTCCACGATCTCGCCCAGGCGGCGGACTTCGTCGCCTTCCGCGATGGCGGTGTCGGCGCCGAAGATAACCGCGCCGACGTTGTCGCGCTCCAGGTTCAGGGCCATGCCCTTCACGCCAGCCTTCGGGAACTCGATCATTTCGCCGGCCTGGACGTTGTCCAGACCGTGGATGCGGGCGATGCCGTCGCCGACCGACAGCACCTGGCCGACGTCCGAAACGTCCGCTTCCACGCCGAAGTTGGCGATCTGCGACTTGAGGATGGCCGAAATCTCGGCGGCGCGGATGTCCATTTGGATCTCTCTGTCTTCGTCTCAGGGCGGGCCGTCAGGCGCGCTGCATTCTTGTTGTCGGTGCGCGCTTACGCGCGCTTGAGGGCAAACTTCATCTGGTCGAGCTTGGTCTTCAGCGAGGCGTCGAACAGCTTCGAGCCGACCTTGACCTTCAGGCCGCCCAGGATCGCCGGGTCGACGCGGGCCGTCAGTTCCGGATCCTTGCCCAGCGAGGTGCGGAGCGTGGCCTGGATGGTCTTGAGCTGGGCGGCGGTCAGCGTCTGGGCGGACACCACCTCGGCGGCGACGACGCCTGTCTTCTTCGCGTACAGCGCCTCAAAGCCCGCGATCACGCCCGTCAGGTCGCGGGCGCGGCCGTTCTGGGCCAGCAGGCCGAGGAAATTCTTGGTCACGGCGTTGAACTTCGCCTTGTCGGCGATGGCGGTCAGGCCCTTGCCCTGGTCTTCGGCGGCGATCACCGGCGAAGTGGCCAGGCGGCGCAGGTCCGCGCTCTCCGCCCAGGCGGCGCGCAGGGACTTCAGATCCGCTCGCACGGCGTCCAGGACGCCCGTCTCGTCTGCCAGGTCGAACAGCGCCTGTGCATAGCGCTCGCCGACTTCCGTCGTTCTGAAATCGTCAGCCACTTATAAAGTCCGCGCGGGTTAGCGTTCGGGTTGGTCGACCGGCCGCGTGTCCGCGTCGATCAAAGGCATGAAATGCTTGAAGAAAGCACACCGGGGACGCGCCTTGCGACGCATCCTCCGGTTCAGCCGGGCGCCTGATAGCACCCCTGCCGTTCCGCCGCAACCGAGACAGGCCGCCACATCCCGCCGCATTGCCGCACCCGCAACTGCACCGCTACAGATGAGTTTCAGCGTTACGCTCCAGGAAAATCCCCACCGATGTTCGACTTCTCCGTCTTCTTCACCGATCCGACCGTCTGGGCGGCGCTCATCACCCTGGTGGTGATGGAGGTGGTGCTCGGCATCGACAATCTGATCTTCATCTCGATCCTGTCGAACAAACTGCCGCCCGAGCATCGCCAGCGCACCCGCCGCATCGGCATCGGCCTGGCCCTGGTCATGCGACTGGGCCTGCTGGCCACCATCGGCTGGATCGTCGGCCTGACCGCGCCGGTCTTCGACCTCGGCATCCATGGCGCGCTCAACAGCCACGGCGAGCCCGCGTTCGACACCGCCTTCAGCTGGCGCGACCTGATCCTGATCGCGGGCGGCCTGTTCCTGATCTGGAAGGCCACCAAGGAAATCCACCACGCCACCGACACCACCCCGTCCCATGACCTTCTGGAGAAGGACAAGAAGGACGTGGTCATCAACAATGTCGGCGCGGCCATCTTCCAGATCATCCTGCTGGACCTGGTCTTCTCGATCGATTCGATCCTGACCGCCGTCGGCATGACCGACCATGTCGTGGTCATGATGATCGCCGTCGTCGTCGCCGTCCTGACCATGCTGCTGGCCGCCGACCCGCTGGCGGAGTTCATCGACAAGAACCCGACCGTGGTCATGCTGGCGCTGGGCTTCCTGCTCATGATCGGCGCCGTGCTGATCGCCGACGGCTTCGGCGTTCACGTGCCCAAGGGTTACATCTACGCCGCCATGGCCTTCTCGGCCCTGGTCGAGGGCCTGAACATGCTCAGCCGGGCCTCCGCCAAAAAGAAGGAGGCGGCCCTCGCGGCCCGACAGGCCCAGTTGAACAAGGCCGAGACGGCCGAGCCCGGAGTCTGAGCATGCGGCGGCTGATCCTTTTCGCCGCCGCCCTGCTCGCTTCGGCGCCCGCGGCGGCGGTGGCCCAACAGGCCGCGCCCGCCGTCCGGGCCGCCCCCGCGCCCACCGTGACGCCCCACTACGGCTTCGAGGTGGTGCGC
Source organism: Brevundimonas sp. (assembly GCF_023259385.1). GTDB lineage: Bacteria > Pseudomonadota > Alphaproteobacteria > Caulobacterales > Caulobacteraceae > Brevundimonas. The sequence continues at coordinate 8,213 of NZ_JAHFPF010000105.1, forward strand.
ACCTATCCCCATGACCCCCATGCCTTCACCCAGGGCCTGATCTGGCGGGACGGCGCCCTGTACGAAAGCACCGGCCGCTCCCCCTCGACCATCCGCAAGGTGCGGCTGGAGGACGGGGCCGTGCTGCAGCGGCGCGTCCTAGACCCGGCCATCTTCGGCGAGGGGCTGACCGAACTGAACGGGCGGCTGCTGACCCTGACCTGGACCGACGGCAAGGGCTTCATCTGGGACCCCGCCGACCTGAGCCCCCGCGGCGAGTTCGCCTATGACGGCGAAGGCTGGGGCCTGACTACCGACGGCGAGCGCCTGATCCTGTCCGACGGCGCGCCGCATCTGCGCTTCCTGGACGGCCGCACCCTGACCGAAACCGGCGAGGTTCAGGTGACCCTGGACGGCCACCGGCTCGGCAAGCTGAACGAGCTGGAATGGGTCGAGGGCGAGGTCTTCGCCAACATCTGGCAGACCGACTTCATCGTCCGCATCGACCCGGCGACAGGCGTGGTGAAAGGCGTCATCGACCTGACCGGCCTGCTGCCCGATCGTACGGGCATGGATCCTCGCGACGACGTTCTGAACGGCATCGCCTGGGATCCTGTCGGCCGCCGCCTGTTCGTCACAGGCAAGAACTGGCCCAGCCTGTTCGAGATCAAGCTCACGGGACCGCGCTGACCTCGCTTCGCAAGGCCAGCGCGTTTTTGCTGGGCCGCGGACCGTCGGCCCTCCGGGCCTCCCGACCCACGCGGCCTGGCGCTTCGCGCGCCGCCAATCCCTCAAGATGAGCGAACTGCGCTCAAGCCGCGAGCCGCCGCGCGGCGAGCGATAGCGCCCTACAGGAAACTATACGGGTCCACGTCAACATTGAGCCGGACGGACGCCGGCACCTTCACCCGGCTGAGCCACACCCGCAGGAAGCCCTGCAGGTCGACATCGCGGTCGGCGCGGACCAGCAGCCGCTTGCGTCGGCGGCCACGCACCAGCGCCAGCGGCGCGTCGGCCGGGCCATAGACCTCCAGCCGCTCGGCGTTGGGAATGTTCTCGGCCAGGTCCCGGGCCACCTTTTCGACCGCCTGGGGATTTTCGCCCGACAGGATGATCGCCGCCAGCCGGCCGTAGGGCGGCAGGGACGCCGCCTCGCGCTCCGCCATCTCGGCGTCGACGAAGCCGTCTCGGTCGCCCGCCGCCAGCGCCTGCAGCACTGGATGCTCCGGCGTCCAGGTCTGCAGCAGGGCCCTGCCCGGCTTGTCCGCCCGCCCCGCCCGGCCCGTGGCCTGCGTCAGCAGCTGGAAGGTCCGCTCGGCCGCCCGCAGGTCGCCGCCGCGCAGGCCCAGGTCGGCGTCCACCACCCCGACCAGGGTCAGGTGGGGGAAGTTGTGCCCCTTCGCCGCCGCCTGGGTGGCCACAAGGATGTCGACCTCGCCCTCGGCCATCGACTGGATCAGGGCGCGGGCCGACTTGCCGTCGGGCACGGTGTCGGAACTGAACACCGCCGTGCGAGCCTGCGGGAACAGGTTGCGCACCTCCTCCTCGACCCGTTCGACGCCTGGTCCGACCGACACCAGCGAGTCCTCGGCGCCGCAGGACGGACAGAACTTGGGCCGCAGCATGGAAAAGCCGGTCAGGTGGCAGACCAGCCGTCCGGTGTAGCGGTGCTCGACCAGCCAGCTGTCGGTGTCGGGCGCGGTCAGGCGGTGGCCGCAGACGCGGCACAGGACCACCGGGGCGTAGCCGCGCCGGTTGAGGAACAGCAGGGTCTGCTCCCCCCGGGCCAGGGTCTCGCCGATAGCCTCTCGCAGCGGTTGGGACAGCCAGGTCTGGGGGTCAGGCGGCGCGGCGCGCAGGTCCAGCAGGGCGATGTCCGGCAGCACCGCCGCCCCGTGCCGCGCGGCCAGCTTCAGCCAGCGATAGCGGCCCTGGTGGGCGTTCCACAGAGTCTCCAGCGACGGCGTGGCCGAGGCCAGCACCACCGTCGCCCCCTCGATCCGCGCCCGGGCCACGGCGAGGTCGCGGCCGTGATAGACCAGCCCCTCCTCCTGCTTGAACGAGCCGTCGTGCTCTTCATCGACCACGATCAGGCGCAGGTTGGCGTAGGGCAGGAACAGGGCCGAGCGCGCGCCGACCACGATGTTGCAACGACCGGCCTGCACCGCCTCCCAGACCTGACGGCGGCGGGGCGGGGCGACGCCGGAATGCCATTCGGCGGGCGCGGCGCCGAAGCGGGTCGCGATGCGCTCGATCAAGGCCTGGGTCAGGGCGATCTCGGGCAGCAGGATCAGGACCTGCGCCGCCGGATCGGCCTTCAGGGCGCGGGCGGCGGCCTCCAGATAGGCCTCGGTCTTGCCCGAGCCGGTGACCCCGTCCAGCAGGAAGGGGACGAAGGCGCCGGCCGTCACGGCGTCGGCCACGGCCTCGGCGGCGGCGGCCTGATCCGGATTCAGCGTCGCCGGCGCATGGTCCGGATCGGGCGGGTCGAAGGCGGCGATCGCCTCGATCTCGATCGTCTCCAGCACGCCCTCGTCCAGCAGGCCCTTCACGACGCCGGACGAGACGCCCGCCGCCCGCGCCAGATCAGGGCCGGGCATGGACTTTCG
>NZ_JAHFPF010000106.1 GCF_023259385.1 Brevundimonas sp.
GGGCGTCCTGAAAGCCGCCGCCGGCCTCGCCGGCGCGCCCGCCCTGGTCGCTGTTCCCGCACGCGCACAGGTCCCGGCGCGCGCGGGCGAGTTCGACTTCCTGTCCGGCGAATGGCGTATCCGGAACCGGCGCCTCAAGGCTCCGGGCGACTGGGACGAGTTCGACGGCGAGGCGACCTGCTGGAGCATCCTGGGCGGCGTAGCCAGCGTCGAGGAGCTGCGCATCCCGGCGAGGGATTTCAGCGGCATGGGGCTGCGCACGCTCGACGCCGCCAACGGCGTCTGGCTGGACTACTGGATGAACGCCAGGACCGGCGTGCCCGGATCGACCGGCACGCCCGGCCGTTTCGTGGACGGCTTCGGCGATTTCGACGCCGCCGAGACCGACGATCAGGGACCGGTCATCTACCGCGGCTGCTGGGACCAGATCACCGCCACGAGCTGCCGCTGGCGTCAGGGCGCCTCCCGCGACGGCGGCGCATCGTGGGACTGGAACTGGATCATGCAGTGGAGCCGGTTCGCCTAGATCCTGTCAGCCGGCGAACCCGGCGCAGTGCGGCTGCATGTGCGCCTCGTACTCCACCAGGCTGCCGATCTCGGCTTCCTCGCGCAGCGCCTCGACCCGGTCGCGGTCCTCGATCTCGTTCGGCTCCCAGCGGCCGGGGCCCGTGCAGCGCCCCTGGGTGCCGTAGCGCTGCGGCCGGTTCTCGCTGACGGCGATCCGGTCCCAGAGATAGGCGTAGTTGCCGCGCGTGACCTCGCCCGATGCGACCAGCGGCTCCATCAGGGCCAGCACGTGCCGCTGGAAGTCGCGATCACGGTCGGCGTGCTGGGCCATCAGCCAGGCCGAGCTCGAGGCTCGTTCGCCCGTGGCTGAGATCGTGAACCAGCCGTTGGCCGCCACATCGGCCTTCAGCCAGGCGGTGTTGTCACGGTCGGTCAGGCAGGTGGCTCGCATCAGGCGTGACATCACCCGTCCCTTGGCGCCGGGGCTCAGTTCGCCCCAGATCTGCGGGCCGCCGGTCCAACTGTGGCGGTAAAGCTGGTCGCGCGCGGTCCGGCGCAGCAGCTCCCGCGACCGCGGACTGGTCTCGCTCTCGAGTTGCGCATAGCGGTCCGAGACCCATTTGAACGGCTCTTCGGTGGCGACCTGGCCGTGTTCGATCCCCTCGGCGAACAGGTCCCATTTCGCCCAGGCCTCGGCCGCCGCCGCGCGATCGTCGTCGAAAGCCGCCGCGTCCGCCGCGACCATGGCGGCGGCGAGGTTGGCCTGGAGTTCGGCCTCCGCCTCTGAAAGGCAGCGGCCGTTTCCGTCGATCACGGCGCGACGGAAGACGGCGTCGGACAGGGCGCTGAGGTCAGCGCCCTCCGCCTTCAGCGCCATGTAGTCGAAGGCTCTCGCGGCGTCGGCGTCCTCGGCCAACGCCGCGAGGGCCGGAGTCAGTTGCGGCGGCGTCTGCGTGGGCGCGCTCTGGAACCCGGAAAGGATCATACAGACCGCCATGGCGGCGACCGTCAGCGCAGCGTGTCGAACCATCGAAGAGCCCCTCATTCTCCTTTGGGAGAACAGGGGCGTTTCAAGGCAGGATCAAGGCGCCCAGCCGCCGGGGGTCTCGACCACGCCTTCGTCCTCGTCGTCCACGCGGGTCAGCTCGCCGCGCGTCTTGCGCACCTCGTTCCAGGCCGCGCGCAGCAGCGGGGTCACGCCCTCGCCGGAGACGCCGGACACCAGGAACGGTCGCTTGCCCGATACGGCCTCCAGCTCGGCGGCCTTGGCGTCGCGCTCTTCCGGCGACAAGGCGTCGATCTTGTTCAACGCCAGCAATTCCGTCTTGTCGGCCAGGCCCTCGCCGTAGGCGTCCAGCTCGCCGCGGATGATCCGGTATGCTCCGGCCACGTCCTCCTGCGTCCCGTCGATCAGGTGGATCAGCGAGGCCGAGCGTTCGACGTGGCCCAGGAAGCGGGTGCCCAGACCCGCGCCCTCGTTGGCGCCCTCGATCAGGCCCGGGATGTCGGCGATGACGAAACGCTCGGTGGGCGACAGGTCGACCATGCCCAGGTTGGGCACCAGAGTCGTGAACGGATAGTCGGCGATCTTGGGCTTGGCCGCGCTGGCGGCTGACAGGAAGGTCGACTTGCCCGCGTTGGGCAGGCCCGCCAGGCCGATGTCTGCGATCAGCTTCAGCCGCAGCCAGATCCAGCGCTCCTGGCCTTCCTGGCCCGGATTGGCGTAGGTCGGCGCCTGGTTGGACGGGCCCTTGAACCGGGTATTGCCCCAGCCGCCGTTGCCGCCCTTGAGCAGCATCTCGGTCTTGCCGGCGTAGTCCATGTCCAGCAGGACCGTCTCCTTGTCTTCGTCCAGCACCTGGGTGCCGACCGGGACCTTCAGGATCACGTCCTCGCCCTTGCCGCCGTGCATCTGGCGGCCCTGGCCGTGGTGACCGGTCTGGGCCTTGAAATGCTGCTGGTAGCGGAAGTCGATCAGGGTGTTCAGGCCGTCCATGGCCGTGATCCAGACGTTGCCGCCATGGCCGCCGTCGCCGCCGTCCGGCCCGCCGTTGGGAATGAACTTTTCGCGGCGGAACGAAACGGAGCCTCCGCCGCCGTTGCCGGAGCGGATATAGATCTTGGCCTGGTCGAGAAACTTCATCGGCGGCTTATGCCGCAAGAGAGCGGCGATTTACAGGCGGCGCGCATCACCTCACCCTCCACGGGGTGAAGATCTCGTCCGAAAGCCTGATGAACATGCTGACGCCGCTGAAGGCGGCGGACACGGCGCGTGAGGATCGGCTCAAGGCCGCGGCCGAGGCGAGGCTGCGCGACGCCAGGGCCGCCTCCGAGACGCTCCGGGCGAAGAGCAGCCAGGCCTCGGAAGAGCGCAAGGCTGCGGCGCGCCAGAAGATCGAACAGCTGAAGGCGCGGCTGCAGATGCTGCGCTCCATGGCTACCGTCGATCCGAAGGGCACAGCGCGGATTGCGGCCCAGATCGCGCGCGAACTGGGCGCGGCGGTCAAGGAATATGCGGCGGCGGGCGGCGTGACCTCCGGCGTGGGGGTGGGCGGCGCGCCGGCGGCTCCGGTCTCGGGCTCCGACGCGGCCGGAGCCCAGGGCGATGCGGCCGCCGGTGGCGAGGGCTCGCCCGTCGCCTCCGGAGAGCAGACCCCGACGGGCGAAACGCAGGCCGGCGAGACCGACGCCGGCAAGGGGGATGTGGGCAAGACCGCCAATCCCTATCAACAGGCCATCGACGAGCAGAAGGCGCAGGTCGCCGACATGGCCCGCCGCAGCGGCCAGCAGCAGGCCGACAGTGAGTTGATGGCCGATGTCCGCAAGATGGCCGCCGAACTGAAGGCCCTCGTCCGCGCCGCCACCGAGCGCGCCAAGGCCGGCAAGGACGACGACGCCATGTCGCCGCAGGAAGCCGCCGAACTGGACAAGGCCGTCGCCGAAATGGACCGCCAGGTCGGACAGGCCGGCGCCGATCTGGGCGGTGGCCTAGTGTCGCTGATCGTCTAGAGGACGCCGATTCCCTTCAGCCAGGTCTCGACCAGTCCGGGCCAGACGGTATCCGGGCTCTCCTTACGCCTCAGGCCGAAGGCGTGCCCGCCCCTGGCGAACAGATGCACCTCCGCCGGCACCTCGGCGGCGTCGAGCGCCCGGGCGTAGAGGGTGCTGTTGCAGACGTCGTCCACCGGATCGTCCCAGGCCTGCAACAGGAAGGTCGGCGGGGTCCGTCCGGTGACGCGGAGGCCCGGATCCATCGTGCCGCCGCGACGGCAGATGTGGCCGGGGAAGAAGGCGATGGCGAAGTCAGGACGGCTGCTGATCCGGTCGGCGGCGTCGACCGGCGTGTAGGCGGGCTCAAAGATGTTGCTGGTCTGGGCGACCAGATACCCGCCGGCCGAGAAGCCCATGACGCCGATCTTGTCGGGATCGATCTGCAGTTCGGCCGCCCGGGCGCGAACCAGCCGGATGGTGCGCTGGGCGTCCTGCAGCGCGCGCGGCACGTCTGGCGTGATGCTGCAGCGGCACTCCGGGTTCCAGTAGTGGTTGCTGCCCGGGACGCGGTATTTGGACAGGATGCAGGTGATCCCTTTCGAGGTGATCCAGCCGCAGATCTCCGTGCCTTCGATGGTCAGGACGACGACGCGGAAGCCGCCGCCCGGGAAGACCACGATGGCGGCGCCGGTGTTGCGGCCCTTGGGCGGAAAGACCGTCATGGTCGGGACGGAGACGTCGAGGACGGCCTGCGAGGTCGTGCCGCCGATGGCGTCCGGCGTGTGCCTGGTCAGGACGCTTTCGGGCGGCTGGGTCATGCCGGCCATGTCCGGCGCGACGCCGGGCCAGATGGGGGTCTGGATCAGGCCTTCGGGCTGCCGCCAGACGCCGACGTGCGTTCCAATCTCCTGAGGCGCGGTCGTCGGCGCCGCACGGTGCGGTTCCGCCTCGGGCCTTTCGGTGCAGGCCAGCGCGCCGCTGACGGTCGCCACCGCGACCACAACGATCAGGATCACTCTCATTCCGGACATCGGCGCGTCTCCCCTGTGCCGGGGAAAGCTAGCCACGGCGACGGAGGCCTCACAAAGGATGAGAACTCCAGCCTGCCCCGAGATAATTTCATGACCGGGCGCCAGAACGAAAGCGGGCGGGACCGTCGCCGATCCCGCCCGCTCATCTGTCGGTCTGGTGGAAGGCCTATTTGGCCCAGACGCCGAACGGATCGCTCCACGGCATGTCCAGCGCCTCGGCGACGGCCGGATAGGTCAGCTCGCCCTTCAGCACGTTCAGGCCGCGCGCCAGGTGCGGGTTGTCCTTCAGGGCGTCCAGGCCCTTGTCCGCCAGCGCCAGACCGAAGGGCAGGGTGGCGTTGTTAAGGGCTTCCGACGAGGTGCGCGGGGCGGCGCCCGGCATGTTGGCCACGCAGTAGTGGACGACGCCGTCGATGACGTAGGTCGGGTCTTCGTGGGTCGTGGCGTGGCTGGTCTCGAAACAGCCGCCCTGGTCGATGGCGACGTCGACCAGCACCGAGCCGGGCTTCATCGACTTCAGGTGTTCCTTCTTGATCAGCTTGGGCGCCTCGGCGCCCGGCACCAGCACGGCGCCGATGATCACGTCGGCCTTGACCAGTTCCTCTTCGATCGCGCCGATCGAGGAATAGCGGGTGATGACCCGGCCCTGCGTAACTTCGTCGATGTAGGCCATGCGCGGGATCGAGCGTTCCAGCACCACGACTTCGGCGCCCAGGCCCATGGCCATGCGGGCCGCGTTCAGGCCGACGACGCCGCCGCCCAGCACCAGCACGCGCGCCGGAGCCACCCCCGGAACGCCGCAGAACAGCAGGCCCATGCCGCCGTTGTGCTTCAGCAGGGTCTCGGCGGCCGAGAAGACGGCGATCCGGCCGGCGACTTCCGACATCGGGGCCAGCAGCGGCAGGCCGCCCTGCGCGTTGGTCACGGTCTCATAGGCGACGGCCGCGCATTTCGAGGCGATCAGGCCCTTGGTCTGTTCGGGATCGGGCGCCAGGTGCAGGTAGGTGAACAGGATCTGGTCCTCGCGGAGCATTTCCCACTCGACCTTCTGCGGCTCCTTGACCTTCACGATCATGTCGTTGTTCGCGAAGATTTCGGCGGCGGTGTCGACGATCTTGGCGCCCGCCTTGACGTAGTCGGCGTCGGTGAAGCCGGCGCCCAGACCGGCGCCCTTCTCGATCGAGACGGCGTGGCCGTGGGACACGTACTCGCGCACGGCGGTCGGCGTCAGGCCGATGCGGTGCTCGTTCTTCTTGATTTCCTTGGGGACGCCGACGCGCATGGGGAGTTTCCTTGCCTGAACCGGGTACGAGCCACTCTGCGGCGGCCGCGTTTCGCGCGCAATCTAGCGGCGGTTTCCGCGCAGGTTCCTGTTCTTTTTGCTGACTGATCGACGTAAAGTCGCAGAATCTGCGAACGAGGCCGCCTGTGAAGACGATTTCCGCTGTCACCCTCGATGATACGGATCGGAAGATGCTTCGCGCCCTGCAGGGCGACGGGCGCATGACGAACGCCGATCTGGCCCGCGCCGTGAACCTGTCCGAGAGCGCCTGCCTGCGCAGACTCAGGGCGCTGGAGAGCGAAGGGGTGATCAGCCGCTACGCCGCCATCATCAATGAACGCGCCGTCGGCCTGCCGATCAGCGTTTTCGTGACGGTGACCCTCTCGTCCCAGGCCGAAGCCGCCCTGACCGCCTTCGAGACCGCCATCGCCACCGTGCCGGAGGTGGTCGAATGCTATCTGATGACCGGCGGCTCGGACTATCTGCTGCGTCTCGTGGTCCGCGACGTGGACGACCTGGAACGGGTCCACTCTCGCGAACTGACCCGCATCCCCGGTGTGACGCGGGTGTCGTCCAGCGTGGCGATGCGGACGGTGGTCAAGCGCGGCGCATTACCGGTTTGACACTGGACCCCGACCGATCCCGCCCCCAGTTTGGCGGGGTGGGCCATTCGCTTTTCCAGACCCTGACCGCCGGCGGCCGCATGGAGCGGCATCGCCACGCGCACGCCTACGCCGCCCTGGTGCTGTCCGGCGGCTATGTCGAGGCGGGGGATCGGGGCCGCTTTCGCGCCGCGCCGGGCCAGGTGCTGATCCACGGCGCCTGGGAATCCCACATGGACGCCGTGTCGGCCTCGGGGGCGGTGGTGCTGAACCTGCCCTTCGCCGACCCAGTGGCTTTCGGCGTCGGCCGGATCGCCGATCCCGACGTCGTCGCGCGGGCCGCCCGGCGTGACATGGTCGAGGCCCTGGGGCTGTTCCGTGAAGCGCTGACGCCCGCGTCGGACGACGGAGGCGACTGGCCCGACCTGCTGGCGGCCGCGCTTCGCAGGGGACCGGAGGTCGGACTTGAGGCCTGGGCGGCCGGGGCCGGCCTGGCGCCCGAAACGATCAGCCGGGGCTTCCGCCAGGTCTTCGGCACGACGCCCCGACGATACCGCGCCGAGCAGCGGGCGCTGAGGGCCGCTCGGGCGCTTCAACGGCGCGAGGACCCGCCGGCGGCGCTGGCGGCCGAGCTCGGCTTCGCCGACCAGGCCCACATGAGCCGCGCTGTCGCCGCCCTGACCGGCCTTCCGCCAGGACGGCTTCGGGTCAAGTCGGTTCAATCCTGAGGCTCCGGGCTCGACTAGGTCTGGGCCATGGATCGACGCACCCTCCTCACCGCCGCCCTCGCCGCGCCCCTGGCGCCCGCCGTTCTGCTGACCATGCCGTCGTCTGCTCGGGCGCGGCCGCAAGCTTCGGGATCGAGCCGTCCGCCCGGCCGCACCGACTGGCGGGTGCAGGATTCCGAGGGGCAGGACGCCATCGCCTTCCTGGCGCCCCTGTCGGGCCGTGAGCTCTACACGCGCTACTACGCCGAAGATGTCGCCGCCTTCGCGCCCCGCCTGCCGGAGGCGGTGCGGCGCGCCGTCCCGGCTCTATGGCAGACGGCCGAGGATGACGGCTTCGGCCTGTTCTCGCCGAACCTGAACACCATCCTGTCCCACGCCGACCGCGACGCGACCCTGGACGACATGATCGCCGCCCTGGCCGATCCGGAGTCGATCGTCCATCCGACCTATCAGGCCGGTCCCTACTGGGACCAGAAGGACTGGGACTGGTTCGTCCGTCATGCGCCGGAGACGCGCACGATTCTGGAGGCGATGAAGACCGCCGGCTTCCCCGCCTGGCGCCGCGAGCGGGCCGGCGCGGCGCTGGAGGCCGGACTGACCATGCTGCGCGCCGCCCTGCCGGCCTTCGACATCATCAAGGTCGAGGAGAAGTTGACGGGACGGACCTTCGATCCCCGCATCGACATCACCCTGCTGCAGTTCTCCAAGCCCCATGGGATCAAGGTGCACGGCCAGCGCTTCCTGCAATCGGCCGACTACGACGTGGGCCTAACCGTCCGGATCGCCGCCCATGAGCTGCTGCATCCGCCCGTGCCGATGGACGGCCCGACGGCCCTGGCGGCGCTGGCCGTGCTGGAAAGGGATCCGCTGATCCCCCGCATCGTTCGCGAGCATGATCCCCGCTTCGGCTACACGACCCTGGAAGGCGTCCTGAACGAGGACCTCTGCCAGGCGCTGGACCAGACCGTCAGCGAAGTCCTCGGCGTGGCGCGCAATCCGGCCGACCGCTGGCGCACCCAGGACGACGGCATGCATGTGCTGGCGGCGGGACTCTACGGCCTGCTGCGCGAGGATCGCTGGTCGCGCGAGGGCGGCTCGATCGAGGCTTGGCTCGCCGACGCGGTTCGCCGGGGCCGGCTCGCGCCCGAGGTCCTGCATCCGGTCGCCGCCCGCGTGCTGGAACGGCCCGTCGACCGGCTCTGGCCGCTGGCCCCGGACGCGTAGCGAAGTCGCGCCTAGCGCAGGGCCAGGGTCACGGCCTTGATGTCCACATACTCGTCGATGCCGTGGACCGAGCCCTCCTTGCCGTAGCCGGAGGACTTCACCCCGCCGAACGGAGCCACGGCGGTCGAGATCAGGCCGGTGTTCACCCCGCACATCCCCGCCTCGATGCGGCGGCCGATGCGGAAGGCGCGGTCCAGGTCGCGGGTGAACAGATAGGAGGCCAGGCCGAACTCGCTGTCGTTGGCCTTGCCCAGCACCTCGTCCTCGGTCTCGAACGGGAAGACCGGGATCAGCGGACCGAAGGTCTCCTCCTCGCGGAACAGCTTGTCATCGCCGCCCAGGGTCACGGTCGGCTGGAAGAAGCGGCCGCCCAGTTCGTGGCGCGCCCCGCCGGTCAGAACTCGCCCGCCCGAGGCCTGCACCTTGGCCAGGTGGTCCTCGACCTTGGCGATGGCCTTGTCCTCGATCAGCGGCCCGACCTTGACCCCGGCTTCGAAGGCTGGACCGACGGGGATCTTCGCCACCTCGGCGGCCAGCTTTTCGGCGTAGGCTTCGGCGACCGACGCCTCGACATAGACGCGGTTGGGACAGACGCAGGTCTGGCCCGAGTTGCGGAACTTGCCCTTGATGGTCTCGGCCACCGCCAGGTCCAGGTCGGCGTCGGCGAAGACGATCAGGGGGGCGGCGCCGCCCAGCTCCATCGACACCCGCTTCAGGGTGGGGGCGCACTGCTCGGCCAGTTTGCGGCCGACCGGGGTCGAGCCGGTGAAGGACAGTTTGCGGATCAGGGGCGAGGCGGTCAGAACCCCGCCGATGGTCGCCGCGTCACCGGTGATGACGCTCAGCGCGCCCTTGGGCAGGCCCGCCTTGTAGGCCAGCTCCGCCAGGGCCAGGGCGGTGAACGGCGTCTGGCTGGCCGGCTTGACCACGGCGGAGCAGCCGGCGGCGAAGGCGGGACCCAGCTTGCGGGTCAGCATGGCCGCCGGGAAGTTCCACGGGGTGATCAGGGCGCAGGGGCCGACCGCCTCGCGGAAGGTCAGGATGACGTGGCCCAGCGGGCTGTCCTGGGTCTCGCCGATCAGACGTTCGGCCTGGCCCGCGAACCATTTGATGAACCCGTTGGCGTAGGCGACCTCACCCTTGGCCTCCTCGAACGGCTTGCCGTTCTCCAGCGCCATCAGGGCGCCCAGACCCTCGGTGTTCTCGTCGATCAGCCGCGCCCATTCGCGCAGGAAGGCGGCGCGCTTGTGCGGGTCGGACCGCGACCAGGCGGGGAAGGCCGCGTCGGCCGCCTGGATGGCCCGCTCGGTCTCGGCGGCGCCGAGGTCGGGGATGTGGCCGATGACCTCGCCCGTGGCGGGATCATCGACGGCGATCCGCTTCGCCCCCGTCACCGCCTCTCCGGCGATGAAGGCGTGTTCGCGAAGGAGCGCCAGGCCGGCGTCGCGGGCGGAGGTGTTCATGGTCAGTCGTCCGGTTCGGGGAGAAACGGAGGGAACGCGTCAGGTCTCGATCGTGTCCAGGTCGCGGCCCTTTGTCTCCGGCAGCCAGATCAGGCTGACGATGACCGCCACGACGGTGAAGGCGACCGAGTACCAGAGGCCGAAATAGATATTCCCCGACGCCGCCACCAGGGCGAAGCTGGCGGCGGGCAGCAGCCCTCCGACCCAGCCGGTGCCGATGTTGTAGGGCAGGCTCATCGCCGTATAGCGCACCCGGGTCGGGAACAGTTCGACCAGCGCCGCGGCCTGGGGGCCGTACAGGGCGCAGGCCGCGACCATGAAGATCATCAGGATGGCCCAGGTCAGCGGCATGTTGATCCGCGCCGGATCGGCCTTGGCCGGATAGCCGGCGGCGGTCAGGGCGGCCTTGGCGCGGACCTCGAGGTCCGCGCGCGCCGCCTTCAGCGCGGCCGGGGCCATGGCGCTTCCATCGATCGAGGCGACCTCGGCGTCGCCGACCCGGATCACGGCCGGCGCGCCGGCTGGAGCGTCGACGGTCTCATAGGGGACGCCGGCGTTGGAGAGGGCGATGCGGGCGATGTCGCAGGAGCTGGAGAAGACCGCCTTCCCGATCGGATCGAACAGCAGGTTGCAGTCGGCGGGGTCGGCCACGACGGTCACCGGGCTGGAGACCTGGGCCTCCGCAAGCGCCGGATTGGCGGCGCGGGTCAGGGCGTGGAAGCCCGGGAAGAAGGCGACCAGCGCCAGGATCATCCCGAACAGCATGACCGGCTTGCGCCCCATCTTGTCCGACAGCCAGCCGAAGAAGATGTAGAGGAAGGCCGAGGCTACGGTGACCATCAGCACCAGCTGATCGACCGTGTTCGTATCGACCTTCAGCACCTTCTCCATGAAGAAACGGGTGTAGAAATACCCGCAGTACCAGACCGCGCCCTGGGCGA
>NZ_JAHFPF010000107.1 GCF_023259385.1 Brevundimonas sp.
GTTCAATTGCAGCCGCACCCGGTCCACCGACATGCGGCGGCGGACTTCGCCGGGATCGTCCAGGGTGCGGGCGTGGGACAGGGCCTCCAGCGCTCCGGCCAGCGCGCCCTGCTTCTCGCGGGCGGCGGCGACGTCGAGCCACGGGCGGTGGTCCTCGGGATCCAGCAGGGCGCGGCGCAGGGCCGAGCGCTCGGCGCTCTCATAGTCCTGAACCTTGATGGCGCGGATGAAGAGCAGGTTCTGCAGCCGGATCAGGGCCTGGCGGTCGCTGACCGGAGCCATCAGCACGTCGAGGCGGTCGGCGACATGGGGGGTCAGTCCGGCTCGAAGCGCGCGCCGGGTCAGCTCGGACGGCAGGACCAGCCGGCCCTGGCTGAAGGGGTCCAGCGCCACCGGCCCTTCCGGCGTCTCGATCCGCAGCAGGAAGTGGCCGGGGAAGTCGACGCCCTGGGCCTTGATCCCGGCGCGGCGGGCGGCGTCGAGGTAGAAGACGGCCAGCGCGGCGGACAAGCCCCGGCGGCGCTCCGCCACGTCGATGATGTCGGTGTTGCCGACGTGATCATAGTTGATCAGGTCGCCGTTCAGTCGAAGGTCGCCGGCCAAGGTCTCGGCCAGGGCGTCCTCCGGTCCCTCGCTGGGCAGACGCTCGGACAGGCGTTCGGCGGCGTGGGCGGCCAGCAGCCGGACCGGCTCGGCCTCGCGGAAGGGATAGTCATGGATGGCGCAGGCGATGGCCGCTTCCAGCAAGGGGAAGTCGTCGTCATCGGCCAAGCCGGCTTCCGTCAGCCCCTGTTCGGCCTCTTCGCGTGTCATGCCCGCCCCCGGTTCACGTCCCGACGATGGCGCGGAAAGCGGCGGGGGGCCAGCGCCACAATATCGATCCGCAACAGATGCCCGGCCAAGCTGGGTCTTTGGCGCAACACCGCCCGTCCGGCGGCGAGCAGGCGGGCGTACTGGTCCGGTCCGAGGGCGGCCAGCGCCTGATCCATGGTTGATCGGCGCTTGACCTCGACCACGGCCAGGGTGCGGCCGCGGCGAGCCAGGAGGTCGATCTCTCCGGCGCGGGTCTTCAGCCGGAAGCCGAGGATCTGATAGCCCTTGAGCATCAGCAGGGCCGCCGCCAGCCATTCGGAGCGATGGCCCAGCCGGTGGGACAGTCGGCCCAGGCTGACGCGCCAGCCGCGCGGAGCCCTGACGACCTTCGGCGCCTTGAGGCGGACCGAGGGTCGTTTCGCGGTCACCGGCCCTGAAGCTCCAGCGCCCGCTTGTAGAGCGGCTTGCGGGGCAGGTTCAGCGCCCTGGACACCTCGGCGGCGGCCTCGCCGGGCGGGAGACGGGTCATGGCTTCCTTCAGGGCGGCGTCGGCGTCGGCCTCCGAGGCGACCTCGGCCTCGCCGGGACCGACGACAATGACGATCTCGCCCTTGGGCGACTGGCAGCGGGGGTCGACGGCCAGGTCTGCCAGGGTCCCGCGCACGCATTCTTCGTACAGCTTGGTCAGCTCGCGGGCGACGGCGGCGGGGCGGGGTCCGAGCACGGCGGCCATGTCGGCCAGGCTGTCGGCGAGGCGGGGGCCGCTCTCGAAGAAGACCAGCGTCTGGCGGCCGGTGCGGACCTCCTCCAGCGCGGTGCGGCGGGCGCCCGACTTGGGCGGCAGGAAGCCGGCGAACAGGACGCGGTCGGCGGGCAGGCCGGCGATGCACAGGGCGGCCAGCAGGCTGGAGGCGCCGGGGATCGGATGCACCGGCAGGCCCTCGGCCAGGACGGCGCGGGCGACGACGAAGCCGGGGTCCGAGATCAGCGGGGTGCCGGCGTCCGAGACCAGGGCGACGACGGCGCCGTCCCTGAGCCGTTCGACGGCCAGTTCGGCGGCGCGCTCCGAGGCGTGGTCGTCGCAGCGCTCCAGCTTCGCCTTCAGTCCATAGGCCGACAGCAGCTTGGCGGTGACGCGGGTGTCCTCGGCCAGCACCAGATCGGCGGCGGCCAGCACGTCGAGCGCCCGCAGGGTCATGTCGCGCAGGTTCCCGATCGGCGTCGCCACCAGATAGAGGCCGGACGCGACAGTGCGCGGAGGCGGGGCGGTCGGCGGGAAGACGGACGGATCAGGCATCGGCGGGACCGTGCCTGACAGGCCTGGCCCTGTCAGGGGAAAAATGCCGAAACCCCATCATGCCGAAACTTCCGATACGGCCGGGAGCGAAAAGCGCACTCGGAAAAAATGGAGTGCACATCGTGCACAAATTCGCCTGAGGCGGAGTATCGCGCTCGGGGTTCAACTCGAGCGTCGCTGTTTGATTTTCAAGGACCGGAGAGGCCAGTCTACCGGGGCGGTACGCCAGAAACGGACGCAGGAGCGATCAGGTCAGCAGCGCCTTCAGCACGGCATCCAGCAGAGGCCGGCCGGTGGCGGTGGCGGCGATGCGGTCGCCCTGGCGAACGAGGAAGCCGTCGGCGAGCAGGTCGGCGAAGCGGCCGGTCTCCGGCGTCAGGTCCAGCGCCTCCAGGTCCGTCAGGGCGACGCCCTCGACAGTGCGCAGGCCCAGCAGGATGCGCTCCTCGGCGGCCTCGACGGGGGACTGGCCGTCGCGCTCGCTCCAGGGCGAGGCCGAGGCGACCCCAGCGATGTAGTCGGCGAGGCCGCGATGGGCGACGGTGGCGGTGCGGACGCCGTCCAGGGTCAGGCGGCCGTGGGCGCCGGGGCCGACGCCGACATAGTCGCCGCCGCGCCAGACATGGAGGTTGTGGGCCGAGCGGGCCGCCTCGCCCCGGGCGTGGTTGGAGACCTCATAGGCGTCGAAGCCCGCGGCCTCGAGCAGGCCTTGCGTGGTCTCATAGAGTTCGGCGGCCAGGTCCTCGTCGGGCGGGACCAGGGTCCCCCGGGCGAAGGCGCGGCCGAAGGCGGTCGCGGGCTCGATGGTCAGCTGGTAGGGCGAGACGTGCTCGAAGCCGAGGTCCAGGGCCTCGGTCAGTTCCGCGCGCCAGCCGCCGATGGTCTGGCCGGGGCGGGCGTAGATCAGGTCGATGGACAGGCGCGGGAAGGCGCGGGCGGCCAGGGCCACGGCGCGGCGGGCCTCGGCGGCGGAATGATTGCGGCCCAGCATCGTCAGGGCCGCGTCGTCCAGGGCCTGCACCCCCATGGACAGGCGGTTGATTCCGGCGTCGGCCAGGGCGGCGAAGCGGCCGGCCTCCGCGTCGGTGGGATTGGCCTCCAGCGTGATCTCGATGGGGCCGCGCGGTTCGAACAGGGTCTGCGCCCGGGCGATGACCCGGGCGACGTCGTCGGGATCCATCAGCGAGGGCGTTCCGCCGCCGAAGAAGATGGAGGCGAGGCGGCGCGGACCGGTCAGGGCCGCCTGGGCCTCAAGGTCGGAGACGATGGCGTCGGCGAGCGCGGCCTGCTCCTCCGTCCGGCCGCGGTCACGTACGACGTTGAAGTCGCAATAGGGACAGATCCGGGCGCAGTAGGGCCAGTGGACGTAGAGGGCGACGTCATTGCCGGGGTGGGGGGGCATGGACGGGGTCTACACTATTCATCTCCCTCCCCCGAAGTGGGGAGGGACGTCGGCGCGCAAGCGACGACAGGGTGGGGATGGTGGGGTCGTCCGTCAGTGCGATGGCTCCCCACCCGACCTCGCTTCGCTCGGCCACCCTCCCCAGAAGGGGAGGGAGACGCCGTATCAGTCGATCAGAGCCGCCTTCAGCTTCTCGAACGCCCGCGCGCGGTGGCTGAGGCTGTCCTTCAGCGCCGGATCCAGCTCGCCGAAGGTCTGGGTCTGACCCTCGGGGATGAAGATGGGGTCGTAGCCGAAGCCGCGGTCGCCGCGCGGGGGGAAGGTCAGCAGGCCGTGGACCTGGCCCTCTACCACCACGGCGGGGCCGTTGGGCCAGGCGACCGCGAGGGCCGAGGTGAACCAGGCGCGCCTGTCGTCGGAACGGATTTCCTCGAGCCTTTCTTCCACGCGGCGCATGGCGAAGGCGAAATCCTTGTCCGGTCCGGCCCAACGGGCGGAAAAGATGCCCGGCGCGCCGTCCAGCGCCGCGACCGACAGGCCGGAGTCGTCGGCCAGCGAGACCTCGCCCGACAGATCCGCCGCGTGACGCGCCTTGAGCAGGGCGTTGCCGACGAAAGTGCTCTCGGTCTCGTCCGGTTCGGGCAGATTCAGGCCACCGGCGGTGACCACCTCGTAATGTCCGCCGAGAAGCGCCTCGATCTCGGGAACCTTGCCCGGGTTGTGGGTCGCCGCGACGATGCGCATCCCTTTGACAAGTTTCAACATTTTGACCTCAAGCGACGCTGTAATGATTCATTGCACAAGTTTAATATCGTTAAACGATATGTAACATGACTTACCCCGGGGCACGGCCTATCTATTATCTCAAGAACGGACGCCGCAACGTTCCCCGGTCAAGGCCTTCCCCGGCAAGATCGATCCAGCGGATCAACGAAAGAGGGGTGAAAACATCCCTCACTCAGGACTGACGGAGAACGACTATGAACACCATGAACGCTTCCTACTTCATCGAAAAGGTCGGCCACGGCGTCCTGAACGCCTTCCTGCTCGCCGCCATGCCGACGGCCTTCGTTGCGACCCTCGTCCAGTTCTTCTGATCGACCCCGGTCGGGAGCTTTGACGATCCGCATGACAAACGCGAATAATAAGCCCGCGCGTGGGTTCACCGGACCCCGCGCGGCGATCGCGCCCCGACATCCGGTCTGAGAAAGGCCGATCCATGCGTTTCCCGAAGCCGTCATCACTCGGGTTTCGCCTGCCTTCCGTCCGCGCCCCCGCCCTGCCGGGCCTTCGCGCCGGATCGATGACAAGACTTCTGGGCGTTGCGCTGCGCGCCGCCTTCTGGGCCCTGGCCCTGGCCACCCTGGCCGCCGTCCTCGCCTTCATCTTCGTGGCCTTCGTGCCGATGGGCCCGATGGGTCTGACCGCCACCACCGGCGATGAAGGCACGCGCGTGCCCGTGCCGCGCGCCTATCTGCTGTTCGGCCTGGGCGCCTTCGTCGGTTATCTGGGCGGCTTCGCCCTGATCCTGCGCCACCTGAAGGTGATCGTGCACACCCTGCGCATCGGGGATCCCTTCCAGCCCGCCAACGTCAGCCGCCTGAAGCAGATCGGCCTGACCCTGGCCACCGTGACCGGGGGCGCCTGGGTGGGCCAGACCCTGGTGTCGCGCCTGGTGCGCGGCGCGCTGGAGCCGCCGAGCCTGTTCGACCTGGTCACCCCCGCCTTCTCCGTTCTGGTCGTGTTCGTGCTGGCCGAAGTGTTCCGCGAAGGCGCCCGCCTGCGCCGCGAATCCGACCTGACGATCTGATCCTGTTGAGTTAGAGCAGTCCCCATGGCCATCCGCGTCCAGCTTGACCGCATCCTCGTCGAACGACGCATGTCGCTGACCGAGCTCGCCGATCGCGTGGGCGTGACCCTGGCCAATCTGTCGATCCTGAAGACCGGGAAGGCGCGGGCCATCCGCTTCACGACCCTGGACGCCCTGTGCCGCGAGCTGAACTGCCAGCCGGGCGACCTGCTGGCCTGGTCGCCGGGTCCGCAGGACCTCGGCGCCGACGAGGACGTCGACGGGACCTCATGAGCCGCCGGGCCGACCTGAGCCCCGAGGATCGCCGCATCTGGGCCCGGGTTTCCGGCTCGGTGAAGGAGAAGGTCGCCAAGAAGGCGCTGCGCGTCACGCCCGGCGCGGTGGAGGCCGATCCGCCCGCCGCGCCCCATCCGAAGACCCCCGCCAAGTCGCCGCCGAAATTCGTCAAGCCGCCGAAGCCCGGCGCCGCCGCGCCTGTCGCGCCCCCGTCCGCCTCGCGCGGTCGGGGCCTGCCCGAAGAGCTGGAGCCCCGCCGCCAGCGCCGGCTGTCGCGCGAGCGCGATCCGATCGAGGCCAAGATCGACCTGCACGGTTATGGCCGGTTCCAGGCCCAGGACGCCCTGACCGCCTTCCTGATCGGGGCGCAGGCGCGGGGCTATCGCGCGGTGCTGGTGGTCACCGGCCAGGGCCGTCGCGGCGGAACCGGCGTCATCCGGGCCTCGGTGCATGAGTGGCTGCAGGCGCCGGGACTGCGCACGGTAGTGTCCGGCTTCGCCCCGGCGGCGCGGCATCACGGCGGCGACGGGGCGCTGTATGTGACGATCCGGCGGGGTTAGCAGCGCCAAGGGCGGCGGGCAGGGCGCCCAGCTAGTGATTAGTGGTTAGTGATTAGTGGTTCGATGCGTCCGCGGGCAGGGCCCCGTGCTGGAGGCGCCCGTTCAGCCGCCACCCACTAATCACTAATCACTAACCACTAGCCGGGCTCCGTCAGTTCAGAACGAGCCCAGCTCCCCTAGCCAGCGTCTCCAGCGACGTCATCGGGCGCGGGCCCCAGTGGGCGATGACTTCGGAGGCGGCGAGGGAGCCGAGCTTGCCGGCGTCCTCCAGCGACAGGCCGCGGGCGAGGCCCAGCAGCAGGCCGGCGGCGTACTGGTCACCGGCGCCGGTGGTGTCGACCACCTTGTCGACCGGGAAGGCGGCGACGGCGACGCGCTGGTCGCCCGAGATCACCACCGAGCCCTCGGCGCCGCGCGTGACGGCGGCCACGTCAACCATTGACGCCAGGCGTTCGGCGGCGGCGTCGAAGTCGTCGGTCTCGAACAGGGCGGCCAGTTCGGCCTCATTGGCCAGGACGATGTCGGCGGAGGCCTCGATGAAGGCCAGAAGCTCGGCGCGCCACCGGTGGACGACGAAGCTGTCCGACAGGGTGATGGCGACCTTGCGGCCCGCGGCGTGGGCGGCGGCGGCGGCGGCCTCGAAGGCGGCGCGGGCCGGGGCCGGGTCGAACAGATAGCCTTCCAGATAGACGATGGCCGAGGCGCCGATCAGGTCCGCGTCGATGTCGGCGACCGTCAGCTGATTGGCGGCGCCCAGGAAGGTGCACATGGTGCGCTGGCCGTCGGCGGTGACGTTGATCATGCACACGCCGGTGGCGTGGCCGGTCGCGGCGCCGTCTTGCAGCGGCGGGGTCTCGAAATGGACGCCCACGGCCTGGATGTCATGGGTGAAGACCCCGCCCAGCTGGTCGTCGGCGACCTTGCCGATATAGGCCGCCCGGCCGCCGAAGCTGCCGACGCCCGCGACGGTGTTGCCCGCCGAGCCGCCCGAGGCCTCGACCCCCGCGGCCATGGCGGCGTAGAGGGCCGCGCTCTGGTTCGCATCGACCAGCTGCATCGAGCCGACGATCAGGCCCTGGGCGTCCAGGAAGGCGGGCTCGCAGGGGGCCAGGACGTCGACGATGGCGTTGCCGACGGCGATGACGTCATAGGTGGGGTTCTGGGTCATGGGCGCGCCATAGCGCTCACGACGCCGATTGGCCAGCGGTCCATGACGGCGACGACTTTCACGGCTATGAGCGCGGCATGACCCGTATCGCCGTCCTGACCCCCGATCCCGCCGATCCCTCATACGCCGGGCAGTGGCCGGGCGTGCTGGAACGGCTGTCCCAGGCGCTGGCGGCGGCGGAGGTCGCGGTCGAGCCGACGCCGTGGACCGACCACATCGCGGACGCCTCGGGCCTGACCGGTTATCCGCTGGTGCTGCCGCTGATCGTGTGGGGCTATCACCGCGATCATCAACGGTGGATGCAGGCCTGCCGGACCTGGGAGGCGGCGGGGGTGCGGATGCGTAATCCGGCGTCGGTGATCGGCTGGAACTCGGACAAGAGCTATCTGGGCCGCCTCGCCGACAAGGGCGTGGCCATGCCGGACACGGTCTGGGTCGAGGGCGTGACGCAGGCGGACGTGGACGCCGCCTTCGACCGCTTCGGGACCGATGTGGTGGTGGTCAAGCCGCGCGTCTCGGGCGGGGCGTACAAGACGCTGCGGCTGGCGCGGGGCGAGACGATGCGGGGCGCCCCCGAGGGGCCGGCGATGATCCAGCCCTATCTGCCGTCGATCGAAACCGAGGGCGAGACCAGCCTGCTGTTCTTCGGCGGCAAGCTGAGCCACGTGATCAACAAGCGGCCGGTGAACGGCGACTTCCGCATCCAGGTGCAGTTCGGCGGGCAGTACGTCGCCCTGCCGGAACCGCCGGAGGGCGCGCTCGAACTGGCCGAGGCGACGCTGGCGGCCATCGGCGAGGATCTGCTCTACGCCCGCATCGACATGGCTCCCGGGCCGGACGGTCAATGGTTGCTGATGGAGGCCGAGCTGATCGAGCCGGACTTCTACCTGGGCTCGGCGCCGGAAGGCGGGGCGCGGTTCGCGGAAGCGGTGAAGGCGAGGCTGGGGGGCTGAGAGAGATGGAAACGACGGCGAGACTTCTGCCTGAGCTTCAGGAGTGGAACAACGGAAACGGCATTACGTCGCTCGACTGGCTTTACACCGAGGCTCGGTCGGACTTCGGCGTCGCGTTCGCCGATCTCTTCTGGCCAACTTTCGTGGAGTTCGAAGGCTACGTCTTCCGAGAGGGGTTTTCGGTCGATACCGTCCGCTCGTGGGAAGGGAATGGAACGGATCGCAAGGGAGTGGAAGCGGCCACGAACCTTCTGGATACCGGCGACCTGTTCGTGCCACCGGGCGCCGAATGGTCAGGCCTGATCGAGGCCCGGGCAATCCATGTGGGCCGTATTCTGGCGGAGACCTATCGAGCCAAATTGGCTCGTGATTTTCCCGGGAGGACGTTCTGCGTTGAGTTCTACGACGGCTCCGAGCCGGGCGATGACGACATATATGTGACGTTCTGGCAGGCGCCGGCCTAAGCCGCCTCGCCCAACGCCTGCAGGCCCGCGCGGCTCGGGCACAGGTCGCTGATCACGCAGGCGCTGCATTTCGGCCGGCGCGCCGTGCAGGTGTAGCGGCCGTGCAGGATCAGCCAGTGGTGGGCCTTGGGCAGCCACTCGTCCGGGACGATGCGGTGCAGCTGGGTCTCGACCTTGTCGGGCGTGCCGGCGTTGGCCAACCCCAGACGATGGGAGACGCGAAAGACGTGGGTGTCCACGGCGATGGCCGGTTCGACGCCCATTTCGTTCAGCACCACGCTGGCGGTCTTGCGCCCGACGCCGGGCAGGGCCTGCAGCGCCTCGCGGGTCAGCGGGATCTCGCCGCCGTGCTTCTCCAGCACGATGCGGCTGAGCGCGATGACGTTCTTCGCCTTGCCTCGATAGAGGCCGATCGAGGAGATGTAGGGGATCAGACCCTCTTCCCCGAGCGCCAGCATCTTTTCCGGCGTGTCGGCGACCTTGAACAGCTTGTCGGTCGCCTTGTTGACCCCGACGTCGGTCGCCTGGGCCGAGAGGGCGACCGCGACGACGAAGGTGAAGGGATTGGAGTAGTTCAGCTCGGTCTTCGGGTCCGGCATGACGGCCGCCAGCCGTTCGAAGATGGTCTCGACCCGATCCTCGTCCGGCGGCCAGCGCAGCATCGGAATGGCCGCGCCGGTCATGACGGCGGGGCGTTTGGGCGCGGCCTTCTTGCGGGGGCGGGCGGGCGGCTTCATTCCCCCTCGTCTCCGGGAGCCGGGCCGGGATCGAGCCCCAGGGCCGCCAACGCTTCGCGCGCCGCGCGTTCGCCCTCCATCCAGGCCCCGTGGGCGGTGCCGTAGAAGGCTTCGGCGGTGGCTTCGCCGGCGAGGAAGATGCGGTTCTCGACCGGGGCCTTCAGCTTGCGGCGGTCGCCCGCGTGGCCCGGCATGGCGTGGGAATAGGCGCCGTGAGACCAGGGATCGGCGCCCCACATGGTGGCTGTGACCGGGGCCAGCCGCTTGCGCATGTCCGAGCCCAGCAGATGGACCAGCTCATCGACGGCGAAGGCGAAGAAGCCGTCCTGGCCTTCCGCCTCCAGCCCCCGGGCCAGGTCGGCGCCGTAGTAGCCCTCGATCATCGGACGGCCGAAGGGGCGCAGGTGATAGCCGCCGGTGTCGCCGGTGTCGCGGCGGCCCCACAGCTGGCTGTCGGGCGGGAAGTCCTCGGCCCTGGTGACCGTCATGTGCATCTTGGACGCCAGCCCCAGCGGCACATAGGTCGCGGCCTCGACCAGATCGGGCAGGGGCGGGTCGAAACGCAGGGTCTCGCGCGCGATCAGGTCTGTGGGGACGGTGACGATGACGGTGCGGGCCTCGATCACGCCCCGGTCGGTCTCGAGCCGCAGAACGGGTCCCGAGCGGTCGATCCGGCGCACCGGGCAGCCCGTGACCACCGCGACCGGGCGGCCCAAGGTCTCGATCAGACGGCCATAGCCCTCGCGGACCCGCCAGTTGATCCCGGTGTCGCGATAGGCGTCGTAGTCGAGGATGGAGACCTCGGCGAAGCGCGCGCCGTTCAGGGCGCCGGAGATGGCGTCCATGCGGCCGTTCCAGCGGCAGTCAGGCTCCAGCAGGGTCGAGGCCGGGCCCTCGTGACCGCGCGCGGCGGCCTGGGCGATGCGGTCGTCGAAGGCGTCGAAGGCGGCGCGGAACTCGGCCTGTTCCGAGGTGGTGATCTCATGACCGAAGGCCTGGCTTTGCCAGGGGGGCGGGGTGCGATCGACGGTCAGGCCGGCGGGTTCGACCAGGGCGGCCAGCGGATTCTCGTCGGCGGAGTGCAGCCAGCCGCAGCCCATGTCGAGGCCCTCGCCCTCGAACGGCAGGGTCCAGGCGCGGCCGCCGATGCGGTCGCGCGCCTCCAGCACGGCGACGGTCAGCGGGCGGCCGGACAGGGCG
>NZ_JAHFPF010000108.1:0-3202 GCF_023259385.1 Brevundimonas sp.
CGCGCGTCAGCGCCGTCTGGGCCTCGTCCACGAATTCCACGCGCCACAGCAGGATCGCCCAGGGCGGATAGAGGGCCAGGTCGGGATGAACCCGCAACGCCGGGCCGAGCGCCGCGGCCCAGTGATAGGTCCAGGCGAACAGCTGGGTCGCCGCCTGCAATCCCAGCAACAGCCCCAGACCGAACAGGACGACCCGCGCCGGCACCTCAGCCGTCCTCGTCCGGAGGGTCCCGCCGGTCGCCGGCGACGTCGAGGACAAGCAGCGGCGCCGCCTCCATGCGGCGCTGGTGGTAGGCGACGAGCGCCTGTCGCAGCGCAGGCGTCGAGCCGGCGTCGGAGAGACGCAGGATCGCGGCGGCCTCGGCGTCGCGGTCGCGAAAGATCCGGCGCTCCGCCGCCTCAAGCGGCCGCAGCTGGCGGCCGACCCGATCGAAGGCCTCCGCGAGGACCTGGTTTCCCGTCCCGCGGACCACGCGGTCGAGAGACTCGGCGAGCCGCTGCTCCGGCGCGGCGGTCGATAGGACGGGTTCGTCGCGGTCGTGGACGGCCGCTATGAGATCCAGGCTCGCCGTCAGGCAGTGAAGGCGGAAGGCGAACCGG
Source organism: Brevundimonas sp. (assembly GCF_023259385.1). Classification (GTDB taxonomy): domain Bacteria; phylum Pseudomonadota; class Alphaproteobacteria; order Caulobacterales; family Caulobacteraceae; genus Brevundimonas. Next base: position 601 of record NZ_JAHFPF010000108.1, read on the forward strand.
TCCCTGACGAGGGCCGCGTCCATCCTCGGCGCCAGATAGCCGCCGTACGGAGCCCGTTCGATCAGACCCTCGCCGCAGAGCCACGCCAGCGCTTCTCGAACCGGCGTCGTCGACAGCCGGAGACGCCGCGCCTCTTCCACTATCACCACGGGCGTCCCCGGCGCGAACGCCCCCTGCTGCGACAGCCGCCGAAGACTGTCGAGGGCCTGAAGGAAGGGATCACGTCTCCGGGTCACCACCGGCTCCGGGAAAAAAAGGGGAGCCCGGATTATCGGTGGGGATCGGCACGCTCGCCAGTGGGTTGCACGTCCATTCCGTGGGGTTCGCCACAAAACGTCGAGATATCCGCCGCGGTCTGTCGGGTCATCCGCCGCTTTGTGGCGGTTTCACCCTTGCTGTGTACGGAAACGAAAGGTTGAGCGTTGCTCCCTCTGGCGTCCCGTCGCACCATCCCGGTTTGAGAGATTTCGCTGATGAGTGGAGTTCCGCCTGACCCGCCGCGTGATGGAGAGTTGCTGTCGGCGGCGGTCAAGGCGGTGCGCAGACATCGCGGCCTCACCACCGCCGAGGTCGCGGCCGCCATGAACATGGCACTGAGAACCTATGAGCGCTTCGAGTCCGGCGCCACCCGCCTGAACCTGGACCATATCCACAGGTTCGCCGCCGCGACGAACAGCGATCCCTATGCGCTTATCCTGGCCGTCGTGATTGGCTCGCCCGAGTTCGCCCGACGCAGCGCGGACAACAAGATGGCCACCATCCTGACCATCGCGGTGCAGCGGTTCGACCGGACCATCCAGGATCGCCTGCTCGACCTCGATGCGCGGACCCTGATCGCGGCGGTCACCGGCATGTTCGACACCCTGCTGGACGGCGATGAGACCAGCGAACAGGCCCGGGCCTGGCTCAAGACAGGCGCGGCGGAGTTGCTCGCCACGCGACCCAAACCGGGCCGCTGACCCTGCAATATACTCCAGATATAGCTTTTCAGCCGGTCAGCCCGCGCGCTCACTCCCTGCGCCACATCCGTGGCGATTAACAATGGAGAGACTGTGATGACCCCCACCCCCGCAATCCGCCTCGTCAGCCTCGGCAGCGCCAGGGCCCTGACCCGCGACAATCTCGACGGCCCCTTCCTCGAGATGGGCATCATCAAGAGCCGGACCGTCGCCGGCTGAAACGGCGCGGGCGGCCGCATCACGCGGCCGTCCGCATCGCCGGCGTTTCCCGCAATGACCATGCAACAACTCTGGTGTTCAGACGGCGTCTTCCTTGCGCAGGTGCGCGAGGACATCATCGTCCTCGACGTGAATGCTGACAGCTATGCCTGCCTGGTCGACGCCGCCGGATGGCTGACCGTCAACGCCGATGGAAGCCTAGAGGTCGCTGACGACGCGACGGCCCGCGCCCTTGTCGCGCCGGGATTGGCGCAAATGGATCCGCCGGTCCGGCCGCGTAGAGTCGCGGCGCTGCCGTCCCGCGAACTGACGCCCTGCCCTGCCGTGTCGACTGCTGAGATTCTTCGAGCAGGGGTCCGGATGGCCGTCGCGACGCTGGCTTTTCAAGGCCGCCCCTTTCGTCTTTTGATCCGCTCCGCCCAGCCGAGCCGCTCGCGACGTTTACCTCTGGATTCACTTCGGCTCGGCCGGTCGGTCGCGGCCTTCCGAGGGGCCCTTCCATGGTTGCCGCTGGAAGGCGAGTGTTTGCAGCGGTCATTCCAGCTCAGGCGCCTTCTGTTCGCGCATGGAGTCCAGGCCGACTGGATCTTCGGCGTCCGCACCTGGCCCTTCGCCGCCCATTGCTGGCTGCAGATCGGGGACATGGTCGTCGGCGACACCCTTGCCCGGGTCAAGGGCTACACACCCATCATGGCCGCCTGACGTGGGATCGTATCTCATGGTCAGCCGCGGTCGCGACCCAGCCGCGATGGCCCTCTCCGAACACCTTCGCCATCTCGCCCGTTCAAATGGACTGGCCATCGCCGAGCTCAACCCTTGCGTCTGGCTGGCGGTCGGTGGCCCGCGCGCACCATCTACCCTGGCCGTCGGCCCCTGGAGGCTGATCGGCGACGTGTTCAACCGCGTGTCGCCCGATTTGCCCACGACACGTGACGACGATCCCTATGCCTACGAACGCAAGCTTCTGGCCCGGTTCTGGGGCCGCTTCATCGGCGTGCGGTGTTCGGGGGACGGCCCCGCCTCGCATCTCCTGCGCGATCCGTCCGGCGCCTTGCCCTGCATCAGTTGGACCCAGCATGGACTGACGCTCGCGGCCTCCAACATGCCGCAGTGGCTGATCCAGCACCTGCGCCCTCCCTGGCGCATCAATTTCCAACGACTCGCCGCCGCCTTGCAAGACCCACTGTCAGCACCGGGGGATTTACCGCTCGACGGACCGATGGAGGTGTTTCCAGGGACGGTCCAGCCCCTCTCGTTGGACTCTCCCGCCGTGGAGGTCTGGAGGCCTTCGGATCTGGTGCTTCGCGGACGGCGGCGCGGCCTTGACAGAGAAGCCGCCGTCGCCCTGCTCCGGTCTTCCGTGGATGAAACCGTCCACGGCCTGGCTTCCATTGCGCCGTCACTCGCCGCGGAGGTCTCCGGGG
>NZ_JAHFPF010000108.1:3240-10663 GCF_023259385.1 Brevundimonas sp.
TGGCTGAACGCACACGGCCCCACCCCGGAGTCCGACGAGCGGTTTTGGGTCACGGCTCTGGCGGACAGACTCGGGATCGCCCCGAAGAGCGTTCCACTGGCCGACGGCCTGATCACGGAGGCGACCCTTGAGCGCATTTCCGGAGACCTGCGGCCGGGGGTCAACGCCCTCGACGTCCATCATGACCTTGACTGGGCCCGTCGCTTGACCGAGGCGGACTGCGCCGCAGTGATGACCGGCAAGGGCGGCGATTCCGTGCTCGTGCCCGCCACACCCGACGTCTTCACCGATCTCTGGATGGAGAAGGGCTTTCGCGCCCTCCTCTCTCCTGACGTGCCGCGTCTGGCGGTATCGACCGAAGTCTCGGTCTGGACCCTGTACCAAAGTGCCCGCCGGCATCACCGCGCTCCCGGCCCGCTTCCTCGACGCGACCCCGCGCTATTGGCCGCGACGACCGGGGAGGGTCCGGGGCACCCTTGGCTCGAAGACCGGGCGTTGCTCGGGCCAGCCAAGACGTTGCAGATCGCCGGCGTCATCGACAACATGACGCGGCATGCGCCGTCCCTGCAGAGCGAGGCCGTCGAGGTGCTTCATCCCCTCTGTTCCCTGCCGGTGATCGAGGCCTGCCTCGCGATTCCTGCACCACTCATGACGCTCGGAGGCCGGGATCGGGGATTGGCGCGTCACGCGTTCGCCGACCGTCTGCCGGCGGCGGTCGTCCAGAGGCCCTCCAAGGGCGACCTGACCTGGCTCTATGGCCGCAGAATTCTGAAGAGCCTGGATGTGCTTCGGCCGTGGTTGCTGGACGGTCGTCTGGCGGCCGAAGGCATTCTCGACCGCGCAGCCGTCGATGCCCGGCTCACCCGCGAAAGCCTGACCTGGCGCGGGCCCTACGCCGAAATCATGGTTGCGGCCGCGTTCGAGGGGTGGGTCCGGGTCTGGGAGCGACGGTTGTCTGCGGGGGACTGACGGGCGAAGGGTCAGCCAAAGTCCGCTCCAGCCAGTCAAAGATCTGCGCATAGACGTCGCGGATGTTGGCGGGACTCCACAGGGAATGCTCCTCGCCCCAATAGGTCACCAGTCGCGCTGTCCCTCCGAGCCGGTAGAGGGCGCTGAACATGAGCTCGGACTGGGACATCGGCACGAAATCCTTGTCGGCGGTGATCAGCAGCACCGGGGCGGTGATGCGGTCCGCCGCGAGATAAGGACTGCGGGCAGCGTAGCCGCTCAAGGCGGTCCAGGGCGGTCCGGTCATGCCGCCCTGCCCCGTCTCCACCCAGCCCTGCTGATTCCGCATCATGTGACCGCCTTCGGTGAGGATTCGGGTCACCGGAGCGAACTCGCCCCATTTGCTGAACATCTCAGAGGTGCCGGCCCATGAAATGTAGGAGCGGTAGCGCGCCGTCCCGCCGGCCATGGCCAAGGCCACCGTGCCCCCGAAGCTATGTCCTGCAATGGCGATACGGTCTCGCGGGAGGTCAGGATGGGCAGCCAGCGCGGCGTCGACGGCGGCATCGACGCTGCGGACATAGAAGTCGATCGAGTCGCTTCCTTCCCGGTCGTTCGGCATCGATGGGCTGATCACGGCATAGCCGCCCCCGGCGAGAACGGAGGCCCTGAGGCCATAAGTCAGAGCCAGCGGACCGGCCCAGGCGCCGGTGTCGACGGACCCGGGGTAGACCTCGACGACGATCCCCCTGACCGCCGACGGCGAAACACCCTTGGGCAGAAACAGCCAGCTGCGGGTCGGGCGTCCGAAGGCGTCGACATGGTCAAGGGGCTCGGTCCCGGCCAGGGCGACGTCTGCGAGTCCGGCGTTGACCTGATCGAACGGCCGGGCCCCGTCCGGGCGGACTACGCTCAGGGTTTCGACCATCTGCATGTGATCAAGGGCGATCGCTGCACTCGCCGAGGCTGCCAGCACCCGCGCCCCGGGCGACCCTCGGGCCGGGCCGAGCCGTCTGCGCTCGCCCGCGCCGTTCACGACCAGAACCTCTCCCTCCGCGCCGAGCGCCGTCGCCCAGTCTCGACGCGGGGCGTCGTTGATCCGCAGCCGGAACGGCTTCTCGATGTCCCCGATCGTGATCTCCGAGACCGGCTGGTCGATGGGAGTCAGTCGGCGCTGTCCCGTCGCGTCCGATGCCCAGAAGGCGGAGTCCGCGAAATAATACAGGGTGTCCCCACTCACCGCCGCTAGTCGAGAGGGCACGCCAGTCAGGTCCCCGGTCAGGTTTCTGACGGGCCGACCCGGTGCCAGCGCGTACCAGTCGAACCGGTCGCCGCCCACAGGCCGGCTGTACAGCACGGGTGTCGCCCCCATCCAATCGGCCTGGACCCCCCGCAGGGTGTCGATCTCGGTTCCCGCGGGCCGGACGGCCAGGTCACCGCGCGAGATCTCCACGGCCGCGCCGGCCCGTCCGATCCGCATCAGTCCGCCCTCCTCCCATCGCTGGCCGTCCCGTCGCGCCCAGACCAGCAGGGCCTCGGATTCGGGTGACCAGCGCAGCAGATGTGGCGCTACATCCAGCTCGACCGACGGCGCCGCCTCGCCCTCGTCTTGGAGGTTCAGGATCCTCAGTCGCTGTCGATCGGGAACGGCCATCTGCACGATGACCTCCGGTCGGACCGCCGTGAGACCGTCACCGGACAGGAGGGCGACGCGCGTCCCGTCCGGGGAGACGGCGAAGTCGCGGATCTGGCCGCGCGCCAGGGTCCGCCGGACGCCGCTCGTCAGATCGATCAGGACCAACGCCTGCCCGGCCCCCGCCGTCTCCGGCGCCGCGACGCCAGCGCTGGTGTCGACGACGGTCCGGGCGGGACGCCGCCCTTCCGCCGTGCGCCGCCACGCCGCTTCTGTCTCCGCCTGACTGCCGCCGTAATAGGCCAGGAGCCAGGGAAGGCTGCCGTCCGGCCGGGTCAAGAGCACCAGTCGGTCATCCGAGGCCCATTCGGCCTGGGCGCCCGCGGTCGGCATCTCTGGCGCGAGGCCCGTCCAGCGAACGGTCCGGTCCGCCACATCGACCACGCCGAACTCCAGTCGATCGCCGCGCAAGCGCTGGACCAGGAGGCGGTCGCCCGAGGGAGACCAGGGACCCCGGAGCAGTCCAGGCTCCTCGCCCGGCAGCAGCCGTTCGGGCGCGGCTCCAGCGCGTCTCAGGTCCAGGAGCCACAGGTCCGTGATGGCCCACTGAGAACGCGGGCCGAGGTCGAACCGCGGCGCCGTGTCATAGGGCCCGCGCTTCTCATAGATCGCCCAGGCGTCATTCGGCGCGATCGATGCCCGTCCAAAGGCCTCGGTCGAGACGATGTCGTCGACCGTGAGCGACCGGGTCTGGGCATGGGCGCTGGTCGCCAGGCACAGCAGGGCCGCGACCACCCAAAGGTGGTGTTGCAGGCGTCCGATCATGGCCCGCCCTCACCAGCGCCGGGTCAGCTGGAGCGAGACCGTCCGGCCCAGCATGGACGCTTGCCCCGCATCGAAGCCGAAGCCCGTCGGCGCGTCGTAGAACGGCGGATCCTCGTCGAACAGGTTCAGCACGGTCAGCGCAAGGCGAAGGCCCTCGAGCGGACCGGCCGCAGGACTCCAGTTCGCCTGGGCGTCGACGGTGTTCCAGGCGTCGATCTCCGCGCCGGCGCGGTCCTCATAGGCCGCGACATGGTTCCAGTGAAGACCGACACCGAGGTCCCCGCGAGTCCATGAGGCGCCGACGCGTGACCTCAGCCGCACCGGAAAGCCAACCACCCCGGCCAGGGCGCGCGGCTCGGCCGCGGGCGTCGTGCGGCTTTCGTAGTCCAGAATGTAGGACGCCGAGCCCTCGAGGGCGATCAGCCCACCGGCCGCTTCGAGCGGATAGCGACCGGAGAGGTCGATGCCTCTCACCCGCACAGCACCGGTGTTCACCCAGCGCCCGTCGATGATCGCCCCGAAGGCCGTGGACGGAAACACTCCGGCGAAGGCGAAATCGGGTTGGTTGGTGAAGCTTTCGACCAGGGCGAGGTCAGACGCGCTGCTCCCCGGATTCACCAGAACGACGAACGGGGCCAGCGACGGGTCGGTCAGGACGCCGGCCAGGTTCTCGGTCACGGGCTGGGCGATCCGGTCGGAAAACCGGGTGTCGAACCAGTTGGCGCTCAAACTGGCCCCCCTGGCAGGGCGATAGTCGAAACCCGCCGTCACGGTCTCGGCCGTTTCGGGGTTGAGGTCCCGATTGCCGCCAAAGCGGAAGAGCGACAGAACGCGCGCGCCGTCCGCGCGGGGGACGAAGGTGACCGTGGTTTGGGCGGCGTCATAAACCTGCGGCAGGGAGGCGGCGCGGAAAGACGTGCCCCAAGATGTCCGCAGCGACAGGGAGTCCAGCGGCGACCAGACCAGGCCGAGCTTGGGATTGGTGGTCGTCCCGAAGTCGCTGTAGTCCTCGAACCGCGCCGCCGCCGAAATCTCCAGCCGCCGCAGGCCCGGCCGGGCGTTGTCGGGACCCACGAGCGGCGCCCGGACCTCGGCGAAGACGGCCCGAATGGATCGCCCCTGCTCGGGCGTGACCGTGGTCACCGGAGCCGCCGTGGAACCGAATGCGGTCGTCCGGGTCTCGAAGGTTTCGCGCCTGGCCTGAGCCCCCACGGCCAGTTGCAGGTCTCCGCCCGGGAGCATCCACAGCGGCCCGGCGACGAGCAGGTTGGCGGACCTGGCCCGGCTGCGGTCTCGCGCCTCTGAGAACCCTTGGGAAATAAAATCGAGCACGGCGCGGCCATTGGCGTCGCCCGCCCCGAACGGATTGAAGAAGCCGTCCGCCGCCGCGCGATAGGGCGTGGCCGGATCGTCCGGCGTCGCGCCCAGGGCCTCATTGAGGAAGCGGGTGTTCACCCGACCTGTGATGCCGCTCTCCCCGCCTTCCCCGGCAGTCGCCAGATAGCCGTCCAGGCTCCAGCCGGCTCCGAGGTCCCAGTCGATCCCGGCAGTGAGCCCAAAGCTCTCTGACGTGCCGGCCGTGCGCGTCTGGCCGAGATCACCCTGAAACGCATAGGCGATGGTGTGGGCTGGCGCTCCGGTCGGCGAGACGAAAAAGGGGTTGGCCGCCGTTACCGTGAACAGGCCGATGCTGGCGGGGCTGGCGAACTCATACGCACGGCGGCTGTACCGCACGTCCGCCGTCAGATCGATCCGCTCGCCGAGCCCCTGTCGGATCCGGCCGTACACGCTGTGGCGCTCCAGGGAGGGAATGAGGTCGGCCCCGAGCGAGACCGACGTCAGGTTGGTGGCCCCCGCCTCGAAATCGGCCGGAGACTGGGCGGAGCCTGAAGCATTGGGCCGGATCGCGTATTGCGAGACGAAGCCACCGACGGCCGGATTGAAGGCGACGATATTGCCCGGCGAGCCGAACAGGTTGCGGCGGTCCGTCCCCCCGAAGGGCCGCAAATCTCCGTCCGCCGTATAGGGCCGGTCGAACGAACTCAGGGCGTTGGTCGTCTGGTATTCATAGGACAGATAGGCCGAGCCGGTTGTCCAGGAACGCCCCGCCAGGTGAGAGACGATCAGATCCTCTGCCCCGCCTTCGGCCGCGCTGGCGCGCAACCGGGTCTCATGGCCGTCGAATTGGCGGCGCATGATCACATTGACCACGCCCGCCACGGCGTCGGCCCCATACAGGGCTGAGGCCCCGTCGAGCAGGACATCCACCCGCTCGACCGCCGCCGACGGCAGCGCGGAAACGTCTGCGAATTCGCCCCGAAATCCGGTCCCCGCCAAGCGGCGGCCATTGACGAGGACAAGGGTCGATGCCGGTCCGAGGCCCCGCAGATTGACGCCTGTCGCCACCACGGCGTTGGATCCGCCCCGGTCCGCGCTCGCAAGCTGCACGATGGGCGTTCCCGCCCCGGCGTAGTTCTGAGGGAGATCCGTCAGCGCTTCGGCCACCGTGCCTCGGCCGAGACGATCCAGGGCGTCCCGGTCCAGAATCACCACCGGCGACGCGAGATCTCCGGAGGACTTCAACAGCGTGCCGGTGACCACCACCTCGTCCAGCTGTGTCACAGCCTCCCCGGACGGCTCCCCGGCGACGCGGCGCAGGAAGATGACGCCGGGACGGGTCTCCGACCAGGTCAGGCCGGATCCCGTCAGCAATCGGTTCAGCGCGGCGGAGGGCGTAAACCGTCCGCGAAGACCTTCGGTCCGCCGTCCGGCGACCAGTTCGCCGGCGAAAAGGATCTGCTGGTCGGCCTGGGTCGCAAAAAGGGTCAGGCCATCCCGCAGCGACCCCGCCGGGATGTTGAACTCGCGCACTTCCTGGGCGCAGGCCGTCGTGCTGACGGCGAGAACACAGGCGACAAGCGCGCTGCCGGACAGAAGACTCGAGCGACTCATATTCATGGCTCCCCTCGACGCCACGCGGCGTCAGAGAAGAGACGGTTCAGACCCCGGGTAACCCCGGAGAGGTTTCTCAATTATTTTTTCGCTCTGACAGCCGAACGGTTCCATCCGGACCCGGAGAGACTTCAAGTTCGAACACCTGCGAGGCCGTGGAGACGAAGGCGTCGCGGTCCCCGGTCCTGAACACGCCGTTGACCGGGACGGCGTCGAGCGACGCGGCGTCCAGTTCGATCTTCGCCGTCAAATACCGGTTCACCTCCGACACGGCCTGGCGCAGCGGCGTGTCACGGAACACGATCCGTCCGTCCGTCCAGCTGGTTTCGGCCTCCACGTCGGCGGCCTGGGTGTCGAGCCCATTGGAGCTGACGCGGGTTTGCTCGCCGGCGGCCATCCGCCGCACCGCCCTCCCCGCGCCTTCCGGCGTGACATCGACCGCTCCCGACACCAGGGTCACGCTCACCGTCGCTCCATCCCTTCGCACGTCGAACACCGTGCCGACCGCCGTCACCTGCGTCCCGCCCGCGTCGACGATGAACGGCCTCGTCCGGTCATGCGCCACGGTGAAGAGCGCCTGGCCGCGTTCCAGATCCACCAGGCGACGACCGTCAGCGAAGCGGACCCTGATCCGCGACGCCGTATCCAGCCGGATCGATGACCCGTCCGCCAGCTGAACCAGGCGCTGCTCGCCCACGCCGGTGGCGAAGACAGTCCGGCTCTGCTGCCAGGCCCAGGCGCCGATCGCCAAGGCCGCCGCCGCGCCGACCGCGGCCAAGCCCAGCAGGGTCCGCGGCACACCTCGGGACGAGGCCGCGCCCGCCTTGCGCGACATCGCCGCCTCGAGCGCCCCGGCGATTTCAGGATCGCCGCCCAGCTTGCCGGTGTCGGCCCAGATCTTCTCGACGCGCCGGTAGGCCGCCGCGTTCGTCGGCTCCGCGCGCCAGGCAAAGAATTCTTCGATCGTGGCGGTGCTGACGTTCCGCACGCCCAGCCGGGCGTGCCAGGCGGCCGCCTCGGTCTCAGCGGTTTCAACCCGGATGGTCGGGTTGGTCATGATGCGCC
>NZ_JAHFPF010000109.1 GCF_023259385.1 Brevundimonas sp.
GCTACGGCGCCATCGCCACGGCGGTGGCGGCGGTGAAGGCCGGCGCGGTCGACTATCTGCAGAAGCCCGCCGACGCCGACGACGTGGTCAAGGCCCTGCTGATGACCGGCGAGGCGCCCGAGCCGCCGGACAATCCGATGAGCGCCGACCGGGTCCGCTGGGAGCATATCCAGCGCGTCTACGAGCTGTGCGATCACAACGTCTCGGAGACGGCGCGCCGTCTGGGCATGCATCGCCGCACCCTGCAACGCATCCTGGCCAAGCGCGCGCCGCGCTGACAGGCGCCGACGTTCGGCCGCGCCCTAACCACCCCAGGCCGCGTCGGGTCGGGAGGTCCGCGTAGCGGCCGACGGTCCGCGGCCCAAAGCGGAGTGTCCATTCGCGAAACGCGAACGGACAGGCGTGATCGTTCGCGAAGTCGGGGCGTCCTCTCCTGCAAACGGCGTGGCGGCCCGTGAAGGCGGTCGGCACGGTCGGGTCATCGGAGGCCCGGTGGTCGGGTCTCTTCCTGAGGACCCTGACATGATCCGCATCGCCACCCTGGCCGCCGCCGCGCTTCTGGCCCTGACCGCCGTCCCCGCCCAGGCTGAGGACGCCACCGTCACCCTGACCTTCGAGACCGGCGCCCGCACCGGCAAGGTCATGGTCGCCCTGTTCAACTCCGAAGCCTCGTATCAGTCCGGCCAGCCGGTCGCCGCCCAGGCGGTCGACGCCAGCGGCGCGGTAGTGGCCGTCTTCGGCGACCTGCCCGCCGGCGACTATGCGGTGAAGGCGTTCCACGACGTCAACGGCGACGGCCAGATGAACACCAATCCGTTCGGCATTCCCAACGAGCCCTACGCCTTCTCCAACAACGCTCCGGCCAACATGGGTCCGGCCAGCTGGAGCCGCGCGCGCTTCACCGTCTCGGGCGACACCGCCCAGACGATCAGCATCCGCTGAGCCTTTTCTCTCGGGGGCTAACGCGCCTTGCGCTGCTTGAGCCCCCGAACCCCCTGACTCCAAATTTCGAAGAGACAGTCATGCTCGCCTCCCGCCGCCACTTCCTGATGGGCGCCGCCGCCCTGTCCGCCGCCGTCGTCACGCCGGAGACGGTCCGCGCCATGGCCGCCATGCAGGCGTCAGCCGACTGGGCCCTGGCCACCGCCGACCTCGAGGTCGATATCGCGCCCCGGGCGATGCGGCTGGCGAGGGGCCGGGCTCCGGCCGGGCTGGAGGGCGCCCTGTTCCGCAACGGGCCGGCCAAGTTCCGGCGGCCGGGCGGGTCGGCGACCCACTGGTTTGACGGCGATGGCCTGATGCGCGCCTTCCGCGTCCGCGACGGACAGGCCACGCTGGAGGCCCGCTTCGCCGACACGCCCAAGCGGCGCTGGGAGAGCGAGATCGACGCCGTGGTCACGCCCGGCTTCGGCACCCCCGGAGACGATCGCGCCCGCGTCGGCTCGCCCGACGCCGCCAACGCCGCCAACACGGCGATCATGATGGCGGGCGACGAGGTCTGGGCCCTGTGGGAGGCCGGCTCGCCCCTGGCCATGAACGCCTCGGACCTGTCGACCAAGGGGTTCGTCACCCTGCGCGACGACCTGAAGGGCATGCCCTTCCAGGCCCATCCCCGCTACGACCCCGACGGCACGGTCTGGAACATCGGCCTGTGGGGAGACCGGATGGTCGTCTGGCGGCTGAACGCCGACCGCAGCCTGCACACCGCCGAGATCGTCGAGCTGCCGCGCGCCTGCTACATGCACGACTTCACCGCCACGGCCCGCCACCTGGTGATCGTGATGCAGCCGTGGGTCTTCGACCACGACACCATGCCCTTCGCGGCGCGGTTCGCGTGGAAGCCGGAACTGGGGACCCAGGTCATGGTCATCGACAAGGCCGACCTGACCCGCCGCCGGATCTTCGAACTGCCGGCTTTCAGCTATTTCCATCTGGGCGACGCCTGGGAGGACGGCTCGGGGACGATCCGCTTCGACGTGGCGGCGGGCAAGGACATGACCTTCGCGATGGAAGGCGCGCGGGTCTTGGTTGAGGGCCGGGGGACCGTGCCGGGCGAACCCGCGCAGCTGTCGCTGGTGACCCTCCACACCGACGGGCGGGCGGAGATGACGTCCTCGGGCGTCACCGCCGAGTTTCCGCGCAGCGATCCGCGCCGGGCCGGCCTGGCCCGGCGCTACACCGCCCACGTCGCGGGCGAGCGGGGCGGGCGGCCCCTGCCGACGGGGCTGGCGGTGCATGACTGGGAGACCGGGCGCTCGGACGGCTTCGACTTCGGCGACGGCGTGATCATGGAAGAGGCGGTCTGGGTCCCCAAGCCCGGCCGTTCGGGCGAGATCGACGCCTGGCTGGTCGCGCCGGCGATCAACCTGCGGCGGGGCGTGACCGAGCTGCACGCCTTCGACGCCGCCCGAGTGTCGGACGGGCCGACGGCCAGCTGGCGGGCGGACATCGCCCTGCCGGCGGGCTTCCATGGGCTGTGGAACGGCTAGATACGGCGCCTAGTACCAGCCGGCCTCGCGCAGGGCCTTGGCGTAGCGCCGGCTGACCGGGGCCTCCACGCCGCCGTCCAGGGTCAGGGTGGCGCGGCCCTCGCCCCGGCTGACGGCGCGCACGGCGTTGCGCGCGACCCACCAGCTGCGATGCGTCTGGGCGCCTTCCAGCCCCTTCAGCTCGGTCAGGGCGTCGGACAGCCGCATCAGGATCAGGTCCGAGCCGCGGTCGGTGTGGATGCGCAGATAGTGGTCCTCGGACTCCACCGCCCGGATCGCCGCGCCGCGCAGCTTGGGCGGCAGGCGGTCGAGGAAGCGGGCCGGAGCGCCGCCGACGGGCGCGGCGTGGGTCTGCACCGGGGCGCGTTGCAGGAAGATGTTCAGCACGCTCATCACGCCGGTCACGACCGTCACCGGAATGAAGAAGTAGACCAGCCGTCCGACCGCCGGGTGCCGACCGTGTTCGAACAGGAAGACCGTGTAGCCCCATACGACGAACGTCAGCGGCACGGACATGGCGGCGGTCAGGACCAGGGCGCCGAGCCAGGGCTTGCGGTCGAAGTCGATCCAGCGCTCGATGATCTGCGAGCAGACGTGTCCCCAGACGGCCCCGCCGATCATGAGCGGCACCCAGTAGATCAACCGGTGCAGAAAGGGCGCGCCGGTCATGCCGAAGGCGCCGGTGAAGGCCAGCACGACCCCCGCGATCGACGAGACGGCCAGACCCTTCACCAGGTTGCGATCCAGCGTCAGCGACAGACGAAATGGCGCGTCCGTCACTCGGGCCTCGGCGTGCAGACGGCGCGGAAGCCGGCGGCGGCGAAGCGCACCATGTAGTCGGCGGCGCTCTCCAGATCGCCGGAGCGGCACAGGCCGCCGGACAGGCGGTCCAGGCGGCCCGTCTCGCCCAGCGTCAGGGTCAGGGCGCCCGACAGGTTGTGATAGGCCCAGTACAGGTCGACGTCGCGCGCTTCGGGCAGCACCTGCTTGATCAGCTCGATCAACCGGCGGATGGCCGGGTCGAAATAGCGGGCCATGGTCTCGCCGCCGAAGGTCGGGTTGGCGTTGGTCTGGGCCACCAGGGCCGAATAGTGTTTCCAGCCGGGCCCGCCCTTCAGCGACCACTGGAACGGCGGACGCAGGAAGGCCTCCAGCAGCCCCTCCAGCGTCATCGTCTCGCCGACCTCGCGGGCGTAACGATTGATGGCGTCGACCCGTTCGTTGTTCCAGACCTCGGCCCGGCGCAAGAAGACGGCGTCGAACAGGCCGCGCTTGGCCCCGAAATAATAGTGGACCAAGGCCGTATCGACCCCGGCCTCGCGCGCCACCTCGCGGATGGTGACGCCGTAGAAGCCGTGCTTGGAGAACAGGTCCTCAGCCGCGTCGAGAATAGATTCCCGGGTGTCGCTACCGCCGGCGGCCCGCGTTTTCGGCGGCCGGCCCCGCCGCGCGGGGCGGACCTCGGAATCGGGAGCGGGCGCATCAAGCTTGGTCATGGCCCACGCTAGGCCGTGGGACCCCGCCAGTGCAACGGCGCCACAGGTTTCCGCCACGCTTCCGTCGCGGAAGCGCCACGGTTTGACAGAGGAGGGAAAACGGTTACCTTCCCGGAAAATCATTGAACGCTGAATAAAAGCGTCGACACCGGAAACATCAGGGATTGGGGCTGCAAATGAACAGACTCGTGAAAACCGCCTTGCTCGCGGGGGCCGCCTGGAGCGCGCTCTCAACCATGGCCATGGCGCAGGACGTCCCCCAGGACGGGGCGTCGACGCTGGACGAAGTCGTCGTCTCGGCGCGTCGTCGCGATGAAGCGCTGAAGGATGTGCCGATCTCGGTCTCGGCCATCGGCGCCGAGCGCCTGGAACAGACCGGCGCCGCCGACATCACGGCCCTGCAGCAGCAGACGCCGAACGCCACCGTCCAGGTCGCCCGCGGCTCGAACTCGACGCTGATCTCCTTCATCCGCGGCATCGGCCAGCAGGATCCGCTCTGGGGCTTCGAGCCCGGCGTCGGCCTGTACGTCGACGACGTCTATGTCGCCCGTCCTCAGGGCGCGGTGCTGGACATCTATGATGTGCAGCGCATCGAGGTCCTGCGCGGCCCGCAGGGCTCGCTGTACGGCCGCAACACCGTCGGCGGCGCGGTCAAATACGTCACCTCGCGCCTGTCCGCCGATCCGGAACTGACGCTGCGCGGGTCCTACGGCAGCTATAATCAGACCGACCTTCTGGCCATGGGCAGCCTGCCGCTGGCCGACAATTTCCGCGTCGGCGGGGCCATCGCCAGCTATCAGCGCGACGGCTACGGCACGAATCTGAACACCGGCGCCGAGCACTACAACAAGGACGTGCTGGCCGGCCGGCTGAGCGCCGAATGGGAACCGCGCGAGGACGTCCAGATCCGTCTGGCCTACGACCGCACCGAGGACGACTCGAACCCCCGCCACGGCCACCGCGAAGTGGCCGGCGCGACCCCGAACTCGGGCGTTCCCGGCAGCGTCTACGACACCTACGCAGGCATCGGCGACAACAACTCGGTGATGAACCAGGGCCTGTCCGCCACGATCCAGATCGACGTCAACGACCACTGGACGTTCAAGTCGATCAGCGCCTGGCGCGAAGGCGACACGGACACCGTCATCGACTTCGACAACACCCCCGCGCCGACGCTGGACATCCCCGCCTACTATTCGGACGACCAGATCACCCAGGAGTTCCAGTTCCTGTTCAACTACGACCGCATCCAGGGCGTGATGGGCTTCTTCTACCTGGACGGCCATGCGGAGGGCGCGTTCGACACCATCGTCGGCAACCCCCTGCTGCCGGTGGCGAGCCAGTTCGTGATCGGGACCTCCGGCTATGTCGACACGACCAGCTACGCCTTCTTCGCGGACGTGAACCTGGACCTGACCGACCGGCTGCACCTGTCGCTGGGCGGCCGCTATACGCTGGACGAAAAGACCGGCCGCGTGTTCCGGGCCAACTACGCCGGCGCGACCCGCAGCCCGCTGCTGGGCGGCACGGCCCGCGCGCCGACCCTGCTGCGCACCGACTATCGGCGCACCAAGGACTTCGACCAGTTCACCCCGAAGGTGGCCCTGTCGTATGACCTGACGGACGACCTGACGACCTACGCCTCGTTCTCGCGGGGCTTCAAGTCGGGCGGCTTCGACATGCGCGGCGACGCGATCCTGACGCCGGACACGGTCAACGGCTACAATCCCGAAACGGTCGACTCCTACGAGATCGGCCTGAAGGGTTCGCTCAGCCGGCTCTCGTTCGCCTCGTCGATCTTCTACAACGAGTACAACGACCAGCAGGTGACGACCCAGGTTCCGGCGGTGGGCGGCATCGCCTCGTTCGTCGACAACGTGGGCTCGTCCACCTTCTACGGGGCCGAACTGGAAGGCCGCCTGCGGATCCTCGACAACCTGACCGCCAACTTCGCGATCGGCTATCTGCACTCCGACTTCGAAGAGTTCCTCCGCTACAATCTGACGACCGCGAAATACGAGGACATCTCCAGCCAGGTCGTGCTGCAGAACGCGCCGGAATGGACCGGCTATCTCGGCTTCACATGGATCGGCGACGTGGCGGGCGGCGAGCTGGCGGTGACCCCGTCGATCTCCTACCGCGGCGACTACAGCCAGTTCGAGTTCCCGAACCCGGTCCTCGACCAGCAGGCCTACAGCCTGGTCGATCTGTCGGTGGTCTGGACCGATCCGAGCGACCGCTTCACGGTCGGCCTGTACGGCAAGAACCTGACCGACGAGGAATACCGCGTCGGCGCCTACAACTTCGCAGGCGCGACGTTCGACAACTCGCTGATCGGCTACTACGGCCCGCCGCAGACGGTGACCGCCACGGTTCAGTTCAAGTTCTGACCCTCTGAAGCCTGATCGGTTCCGATCAAGGGCGGCGGTTCTGACGAGCCGCCGCCCTTTTCTTCTGGCGCCCGCCGACGGCGCCGCTACGGTTCGTTCAAAGAAAAATACAAGTCGAGGGAAACGCCATGACCGCCACCGACGCCCCGGTCCCGGAACCGACGGCCGCCCAGCCGCCGGCCAAGGGGGGCTACCGCTACTATGTGCTGGCGGTCCTGATCCTGGTCTACATGCTGAACTTCCTGGACCGGCAGATCATCGGCATCCTGGCCGCGCCGCTGAAGGCGCATTTCGCCATGTCGGACACCCAGTTCGGACTGCTGGGCGGCATCGCCTTCGCCTCGGTCTATTCGACCCTCGCCATTCCCCTGGCCTGGCTGGCCGACCGGTTCAGCCGCGTCTGGATCATGACCGGCGCCCTGGCGGTCTGGTCGGGCTTCACCGCCCTGTGCGGCGTCGCCGGCTCCTTCACCCAGCTGTTCCTGTTCCGCATGGGCGTGGGCGTGGGCGAGGCGGGCGGCGTGGCCCCGGCCTATTCCCTGATCGCCGACTACTTCCCGCCGCACCAGCGGGCCCGCGCCCTGGCGGCCTTCGCCTTCGGCATTCCGCTGGGCACCGCGGCCGGCACCCTGATCGGGGGCCTGGTGGCCGTGGCCTACGGCTGGCAGACCGCCTTCATCGCCGTGGGCCTGCTGGGCCTGATCGTGGCGCCCGTGCTGCTGTTGACCGTGCGCAATCCGAAACGCGGCGCCACCGACGCGGCCAAGATCGTGGATCCGCTGGCTGACGCCACGCCCGCCGCGCCGGGCTCGGCCCGCGCCGGGATGCGCGCCGCCCAGATCATGCTGGTCCTGGGCGCAGCCGCCCTCGTCGCGGCCGCCATCTCGCACTTCACCGGCGGGACCTCGACCCTGCTGTTCGCCTTCGGCGGCCTGCTCGCCATCGCCATCGGCGCCTCGCTGTTCGTCGCCCGCTCGACCGCCTCGGTCCTGATCCCCAAGCGCAGCTTCTGGCTGCTGGCGCTGGGGGCGGCGTCGTCCTCGGTCTGCGGCTACGGCGTCGCCGGCTGGCTGCCGCTGTTCATGATGCGCAGCTTCGGCCTGACCTTGGGCCAGACCAGCTGGTACTATTCCGGCGTCGCCCTGATCGGCGGCCTGCTGGGCATCTGGGGCGGCGGCATGATCGCGGACAAGCTGGCCAAGCGCGGCAAGGGCGCCTATCCGCTGGTCCCGGCCATCGCCTTTCTGATCTCGGCGCCCTGCTTCGTGCTGGCGATGAACTCGCCGTGGCTGATCGGCCAGTTCATTCCGGGGGGCGGCACCCAGGTGCAACAGCTGACCCTGGCCTTCTTCATCTTCCTGATCCCCACCGGCCTGAACCTGGCCTGGCTGGGGCCGATCACGGCGGCGGTCCAGCATCTGGCCCCGGCCCCGATGCGTTCGACCGCCTCGGCCCTGTTCCTGCTGATCAACAACCTGCTCGGCCTGGCCGTCGGCTTCTTCTACTTCGGCTGGATGAGCGACCTGCTGCGTCCGCAGTTCGGGGACGAGAGCCTGCGCTGGGCGATCTACACCGGCATGGGCTTCTACATCCTGGCCGCCTTCCTGCTGATCGGCGCGTCGCGGACACTCAAGAAGGACTGGGTGGACTAGAGCGAAATCGGTTGACTTGGACGCAGTCCAACTCGGCTCAGATTTCGCTCCAGTTTGATGCTGGACCATTCTTTTGGCTTCAGGTCGTACCGACCTGAAGCAAAAATGGTCTAGGGAAAACGCCCCGCCGCGCCGGCTGACGCGGCGTGACGGTTGCACCTGCGAACGTGGGGGTCCTATAAGCGCCCCACGTTTTCCAGGCAGCGGTCCTCCCCATGAACATTCACGAGTATCAGGCCAAACAGGTCCTGAAGGGCTTCGGCGCACCGGTCGCGGCCGGCGTCGCCATCACCAGCGCCGACGAGGCCGAGGCCGCGGCGCGGCAGCTGCCGGGTCCGCTCTATGTCGTGAAGAGCCAGATCCACGCCGGCGGGCGCGGCAAGGGCAAGTTCAAGGAACTGGGCCCCGACGCCAAGGGCGGCGTGCGCCTGGCCCGCTCGATCGAAGAGGTCGTGGCCAACGCCAAGGAAATGCTGGGCAACACCCTGGTGACCGCCCAGACCGGCGACGCGGGCAAGCAGGTCAACCGCCTGTACATCGAGGACGGCGCCGACATCGATCGCGAGCTGTACCTGTCGATCCTGGTCGATCGCGACCATGGCCGCATCGCTTTCGTCGTCTCGACCGAGGGCGGCATGGACATCGAGGCGGTCGCCCACGACACGCCCGAGAAGATCGTCACCCTGGTCATCGATCCGAACACCGGCGTCACCGACGCCGACGTGGCCAAGATCAACACCGCCTACGGCCTGACGGGCGCGGCGGCCGAGGACGGTAAGTCGCTGTTCCCGATCCTGTACAAGGCCTTCGTCGAGACCGACATGGCCATGCTGGAAGTCAATCCGCTGATCGTCATGACCGACGGCCACCTGCGGGTGCTGGACGCCAAGGTCAGCTTCGACGGCAACGCCCTGTTCCGCCACGAGGACATCAAGGCGCTGCGCGACGAGACCGAGGAAGACGCCAAGGAGATCGAGGCGTCCAAGTACGACCTGGCCTACGTCGCCCTGGACGGCGACATCGGCTGCATGGTCAACGGCGCCGGCTTGGCCATGGCGACGATGGACATCATCAAGCTGTACGGCAAGGAGCCGGCCAACTTCCTGGACGTCGGCGGCGGCGCCTCGAAGGAGAAGGTCACCGCGGCCTTCAAGATCATCACGGCCGACCCCAACGTGAAGGGCATCCTGGTCAACATCTTCGGCGGCATCATGCGCTGCGACGTCATCGCCGAGGGCGTGGTCGCGGCGGTGAAGGAAGTGGGCCTGAAGGTGCCGCTGGTCGTTCGCCTGGAAGGCACCAACGTGAAGGAAGGCAAGGCCATCCTGAACGAGTCGGGCCTGGCCATCACCGCGGCCGACGACCTGGACGACGCCGCCCAGAAGATCGTCGCGGCGGTCGGTTGAGTTCATTCGCTTACCGTCCCTGAGCATCGGGGGCCGGTTGGAGAGAGGCCTTGGCCAAGTTCGAAGTGGTCGCGATGGCGCTGGCGCCGGAGCGGCACATCAGCACCTTCGTCGCCCACTACCGCCGCAGAGGCGCGGATCGCATCCGCGTCTTCTTCGACGGGGAAACGGCGCTGGCGGGGGACTTTGAAGGCGCCGAGGTCATCGCCTGCGACGAGGGCTTCTGGCGCGATCTGGGCGTTTCACGTCCCGAAAGCGTCGAGGACCGGCAGAGGGCCGTCTACGATCTCGCCTACCGCCAGACGGCGTCCGACTGGCTTCTGGTGGTCGATATCGACGAGTTCATCCTGGGCGAGGGGTCGATCGGCGACCTGCTGGCGTCGACGGCTTCGGATCGGGAATCCGTCATCTTCCGCACCGTCGAGGCGGTCTACAGCGACCAGCACGATCTGTCCCAGGAGTATGGGGCGGCCTTCTTCAGACGATCCTATGGACGCCCCTTCAGCTCGGTCCTGCCCTATCTGCTCTATCCGGGCTGCGGCGGCTTCTTCACCCAGGGTTTGCTCGGCCACGACATGGGCAAGCATGCGGTCCGGGCCGGCCTTTCCGGCGTCGAGATCTGCATCCACGAATCCAAGCGCGGTGGCGCGCCCCTGTCGGCCGCCGTGGCCAAGACGCTGCTTCTGGCCCATTACGACGCCATCAGCCTGGAGCAATGGCGCGGCAAGTGGGACCGGCGGCTGGCGGTCCAGGACACCTGGGAGATGGGCCGCAAGCGACGCCTGCAATCAGCGCTCTATGACCGGGCGCGCCGCCTGGGCGCCGAGGCCGAGCTGTTCCGGCGAATCTACGTGGTCAGCGGCTTCCAGACCTTCGTCCTTCGCTGCCTCAACCTGATCATTCCAAACAACCAAACGATTTGACCGTCCAGAGAGAGCCTTCAGATGTCCATCCTCGTCAACAAAGACACCAAGGTCCTCGTCCAGGGCCTGACCGGCAAGACCGGCACTTTCCACACCGAGCAGGCGCTTCGCTATTACGGGACCAAGATGGTCGGCGGCATCCACCCCAAGAAGGGCGGCGAGCTGTGGCACGGGTCGGAAGGCGAGACCCTGCCGATCTTCGCCACGGTCGCTGAAGCCAAGGACGCCACCGGCGCCGACGCCTCGGTCATCTACGTGCCGCCGGCGGGCGCCGCGGACGCCATCATCGAGGCCATC
>NZ_JAHFPF010000110.1 GCF_023259385.1 Brevundimonas sp.
TGGCGGCGGGGGCGGAACCGGCGCGGGCCGGGTCGGGCGGGGAGGCGGCTCCTGAGGCGGGGCGGTCTGGGCGAGGGCCTGCGTCGCCGCCAGCGCCAGCGCCGCCCCCAGAATCCCGATCCCGATCAGCCGCCGCACCCGCGCCTCCCCCTCAGACCCGCACAGGGCCGCATTACGGCGTTGTATGCAAGGTGAACCGTATCTGAACGCCTCCCCCCGAACCCGTTCAGACGGCCACGCTCATAAGGGTCTCCACAACCGGCGGACAGCGCCGAACCGTTTGAAGGGACACGACCATGAAGATGCTTTCGAAGATCGCTTTCGCCTCGCCGGCCCTGGTCGGCGCCCTGGCCCTGATGGCCGCCGCCCCCGCCGAGGCCCAGAGCCGCCATCGCGACCGTGACGACAACACCGGCCGTAACGCCATCGTCGGCGCCGTCGTCGGCGGCCTGGCCGGCGCCCTGATCGGCAACGGCGACGGCACCTATATCGCCGGCGGCGCGCTTGCCGGCGCGGCGGTCGGCGCCGCCTCCAGCAGCAACCGCGACGACTGCGGCTACTACCGCGGCGGCCAGTGCTACCGGAACCAGGGCCACTGGGAACGCGAACACGGCATCAACAGCCGCGACCCGCGCTGGGAGCAACGCCAGGACTATCGCGACTACCGTCGTGATCGCCGCGACGACCGCTATGATCGTCGCGACCGCGACTACCGCTACGATCGCCGCTGGTAGTCAGACACCTCTTCGTCCGGCCGCGTAAGTAGGCCGGACGTGGGCGAGGAAGGCGGCCCCTCTGCAACGGGGGCCGCCTTTTTCTTTGCACCCTCTCCCGATGGGAGAGGGCTTGAGCGCACGATGGCGCAGCCGTCGTCCTTGCGCGAAAGGGTGAGGGTCGATCCTTGGCGGTCGGCGTAAGCTGTGTCGCCGACCGGAGCGGCGGAAGGCGGACTGAATCAGCGTCCCCTCATCCGACCGGGCTACGCCCGGCCACCTTCTCCCATCGGGAGAAGGTCCCTGTGGGTCACACCATCAGCCGCTTCATCAGCTCCGCCGTCGACGGGTCCAGCCCCGGCGAGGGTTCGCCCGCCGCGACGTCCTTCAGGATCGCCTTGGCCAGGACCTTGCCCAGCTCGACGCCCCACTGGTCGAAGCTGTTGATGTCCCAGATCACGCCCTCGACGAACGTCTTGTGCTCATAAAGGGCCAACAGGGCGCCCACGGCCTCGGGCGTCAGGGCGTCGGTCAGGATGGTGGTCGAGGGCCGGTCGCCGGGGAAGGTCTTGTGCGGAGCCAGCCGGTCGGCCTCGGCTTCGTCGGCGCCCGCCGCGATCAGCTCGGCCCGCGCCTGGGCCTCGGTCTTGCCGACCATCAGGGCCTGGGCCTGGGCAAGGGCGTTCGACCACAGGGGGGCGTCGCCCTCGCGGTCATCGCTCGCCGCCGTCGAGGTGTGGGCGACCACCACGAACTCGGCGGGGACCACCGTCGGACCCTGGTGAATCTGCTGGAAGAAGGCGTGCTGCCCGTTGGTGCCGGGTTCGCCGAAGACGATGGGGCCGGTCGCGGTGTCGACCGGCGTGCCGTCGCGCTTCACCCGCTTGCCGTTCGACTCCATCTCCAGCTGCTGCAGGAAGGCGGGCAGGCGGCGCAGGCCGTGGGCGTAGGGGGCGACGGTGCGGGCGTTGCGGCCCAGGCCCTCGACGTTGAAAATCTGCGCCAGGGCCAGCAGCACCGGGGCGTTCTTCTCAAGGTCCGCGTGAGTGAAATGCTCGTCCATGGCGCGCGCGCCGGCCAGCACCCGCTCGAACACGTCCCACCCCAGCGCCACGGCGACCGACAGGCTGACCGCCGACCACAGCGAATAACGTCCGCCGACCCAGTCGCGGAAGCCGAAGGTGCGGCCGCAGCCCCAGTCCTTGGCCTTCTCCGGCGCGGCGGTGACCCCGACCAGATGCCGGACCATGCGGCGCGGCGACAGGCTCTCGGCCAGCCAGGCCTTGGCCAGGTCGGCGTTGGCCAGCGTCTCCTGCGTGGTGAAGGTCTTGGACACCACCACGATCAGCGTCGTCTCCGGATCCAGCCCGGCCAGGGCCTCGGCCATGTCGCGCGGATCGATGTTGGCGACGAAGCGCAGGTCGATGGCCGGCTCCAGCGGGCGCAGGGCGTCCCACAGCAGGCGCGGCCCCAGGTCCGAGCCGCCGATGCCGATGTGGACGATGGCCGTGAACGGCTGCTTGGTCCCGCCGGTGTCCGCGCCCGACCGGATGTCGGCGGTCCAGGCCGCCATGGCCTTGCGGGTCTCGTCGACCTCCTTCGACACCGGTTCGCCCAGGGCGTGGAAGTCGGCGCCGGCGGCGGCGCGCAGGGCCGGGTGCAGGACCGCGCGGCCCTCGGTGTTGTTCACGGCCTCGCCGCCGAACAGGGCGGCGCGGCGGCCCTCGACGTCACAGGCCCGCGCCACGTCCAGCGCGGCCTCGAAGCCCTCGGCGCTCCACGACTGTTTCGACAGGTCCAGATACAGGCCCGCGGCGTCCACGCTCATCCGGTCGACGCGGCCCGGATCGGTCGCGAAATGATGGACGATGCGCGCCCCGGCGTCCTTGCGCGCGACGGCGCGGAGCAGGTCGAGGGCTTGTTTGCGAGCGGTCATCGGCGGGGACTCGATGCGGGAGAGGTAAACCCTCGTTTACGGGTCGGGCGTAAGCCGGTTCAACGCTGAATCCGTGATTCGGCAAAACAATTGAGGTTCGCCATGTCTTGCGGCGTCGCCCTGGCCATTTCCCTGCTGCTCACCGATCCGAACGTGGCCGCCGCCGCGGCCCTGCCGCCGCCCGCCGCCGATGCACCGGTCTCGGTCGCCGGCGAGCCCCTGTTCGCCGACATCATCTCCCGCTCGGGCGACCTGCGCGGCGTCGTCCGCGACTGGATGGCCTCGGGCGCCGCCGACGAGCCCAACTTCCTGACCGGCGCGATCTTCACCGGTTTCAAGGCGCGCGCCGCCGAACTGGCCGCGCTGGACATGCAGGGTCACCTGATCCTCAAGGAACGCGGCACCGACGGCGACCTGAAATGCATCCTGCGCGGCATTTCGGAAGACATGCCGAAAAAGGTCGAGGCCGTGGAATCCGCCGCTTCACCCGCCGCCCGCCGCGTGGCCCTGGATGAGCTGGCCTATCTGCTGAACGACAACGTCGAGGTCATCACCGCCCCGCCCGCGCCGCCGGTCTAGGTCTCCGCCGTCTCCGCATACTTCACCGAGCACCCGTAAGGGGTGGCGAAGGCGGTGCGCATGGGGTTGCCCGACGCCAGATCGTCCAGGGCCCGGCGCACGAAATTGGTCGCGCCCTGCAGGTCGGCCGTATCGGTGGTCGGCTTGTCGTCGATGCCGCCGACATAGACCAGCCGCCCCTCGCGATCGATGATCCGCATGTCCGGCGTGGTCCTGGCCCCGTACAGTTTGCCGACCTGGCCCGTCGGATCCAGCAGCAGATGGGTCGAGTTGGCTCCGGTCCGGGCCTTCCAGACGCGCGCGTCGTCTCCGGTCACATAGCCCTGCGTCCCCGGCGCCGAGGAGATGACGCTCAGCCAGACGACGCCGTCCTCGACGGCCTCGCGCTGCAGGGCCTGCATGGCGCCGGAGTAGTGCTTCTTCACATAGGGACAGCCCTCATTGGTCCACTCCAGCACCACCACCTTGCCGCGGTAGTCGGCCAGGGAACGCGGCGCGCCTTCGGCGTCGACCAGGGTGAAGGCTGGAGCCGCCTGACCGGCCATCGGCATCGCGCCCGGAGCGGCCGCCGGGGCCGGAGCCTTCGCCTTCTCCGGCGCGGCGGCGGGCTGCTGGCAGGCGGCCAGGGCGAGAACGGCGAGAGCGGCGACGGTCAGGCGGATCATGGCGGTGTCCTTCAGCGGCGGGTCAGGGCCTCGACGACGACGCCCTCGGTCAGCAACTGGGGCAGGACTTCGGGCTCCGCCTGTCCGGGCCGGTACAGCAGATAAAGAGGAACGCCGGAGCGGCCCCGGCGCTGCAACTCGGCGGTGATCGCGTCATCGCGCCGCGTCCAGTCCCCGACCAGGTAGACGGCGTTGGTCTGTTCCATCGCCCGCTTCACCCCCGGCGCGCCCAGGGCGGTGCGCTCGTTGATCTTGCAGGTCACGCACCAGTCGGCGGTGAAGTTGACCAGAACGGGACGACCCTGGGCCAGCGCGGCCTCGACGGCCGGCGCCGACCAGGCGGCCGCCTCGGGTCCGGCGGGATCGGCGGCGGCTTCGACCGGCGCGCGCACGGCCAGCGTCAGGGCTCCGCCCGCGAGCACCAGCAGGACCAGACCCGCCGTCGCATGGATCACGCCGCGTCGGCCCAGCGCCTGTTGCCCCTGACCGGCGCCGACCAGCCACAGACCCGCCGCCGCCAGCAGTCCGGCCACGAACAGCAGGCCCAGGGCGTCCGCTCCGGTCTGGCGGCTGAACACCCAGGCCAGCCACAGGGCGGCGCCGTACATGGGGAAGGCCAGCAGGCCTTTCAGCCGCTCCATCCAGGCGCCGGGGCGCGGCAGCCTGGCCAGCAGGCGCGGGCTCAGGCTGACCAGCACATAGGGCAGGGCCAGGCCCAGCCCCAGCATCAGGAAGACCGCCAGCGCCATCGGCCAGGGCATCAGCAGGGCGGCGCCCAGGGCGAAGGCCATGAAGGGCGCCGTGCAGGGCGCGGCCACGATCACGGCCAGCGCCCCGGTGAAGAAGGCGCCGATCCCGCCCGGCAGGCGGGCCAGCGGACCGGACCCGGCGCCCTGCAGTCCGGCCCCGACATGGAAGACCCCTGACAGGTTCAGGGCCACGGCCAGCATCAGCACGGCCAGTCCCGCCGTCACCGGCGGCGACTGCAGCTGGAAGCCCCAGCCGATCGCCTCGCCGGCCGCCCTCAGGCCCAGCAGCACGCCCGCCAGGACCAGGAAGGTGACCAGAACGCCCGCCAGGAAGGCCAGCCCGTCCATCCGCGAGCGCCGGGCGTTGTGAGCCGAGGCCGCCAGCGCCGCCGCCTTCATCGCCAGGATGGGGAAGACGCAGGGCATCAGGTTCAGGATCAGCCCGCCCAGCAGGGCGAAGCCCATGGCCTGGGCGAAGACGGCCCAGCCGGTCCCCGGGGCCTGCGCCGCCGGGGCCGCGTCGGGCAGGGCGGCCAGATCGCCTGACCCGGTCGCGCCCGGCAGGACGGGACCCGGCTCGGCGGTGATCTCGAACGCCCCTTCTGAGGTGGCCAGAACGCCCGACACCGGGCCGGTCAACCCTCCGGCCAGGACCTTGCCGCCCGCGCCCAGCACCAACGTCAGGCCGTTCGGGCCCCATGAGCCCGTCTGCGCGGCGGCGTGGTCGATGGTCCCGGCGGCGTAGGGGAAGAAGTAGCCGGCGCCCGGATCCTTGCCCGCCAGCGGTCCGCCGGTCGCGGTCAGGGTCATGACGCCGTTGTCCAGCGTCGCCCGGGCGGTGATCCCGGCCGGGCGGGGGGCCTGTTCCAGCACCCGGGCGATGGCCGCGCCGTGGGCGGAATCCTGGGGCGCGGCGCCCTCGCGGATGGGCAGGTCCATGTTCAGGGTCAGTTCGTCCGGCACGCACATCTCGGCGCTGCAGACGAGGAACAGGGCCTTCACCGATAGCGGCAGGGTCGAGCCGGGCCGGGCGTCGGCGGGAATCTCGACCGGCGCCGGCAGATAGACCTTGCCCTCATAGCCGTAGTTGACCAGCCCCTGCAGCCGCTGCCGCTCGGGCAGGGGCCAGACGATCTCGCCGGCGCGCACGCCGGTGGGCAGGGTCCAGTTCAGGGTGGTCGCGCCGCCGGAATCGCCCGGATTGCGCCAGTAGGTATGCCAGCCGGGCTGGATGTCCTGACGGATCGCCACCACGGCGGTCGAACCCGGCGCGGCCCAGCGGCTCATCGAGACCAGCTCGGCCTCGATGCGCTCGCTGCGCTGGGGGCCGGCCTGCGCCCAAGCCATGGCGGGGGCCAGCAGCAGGCCGGTCAGGATCAGGAAACGGAACAGCAGGCGGCGCACGCGACGGTCTCTCGCTCGGGAAGCGGGGACCTTAGCCGCCTCAGCCCCCCGCCGTCACTGTCCGCCGCCAGCGTCAGGTCGCCTCAGCGTTCCGGATCAGCGTCCGCGGGGCGCGGCTTCGACCAGCACCTCGGTGCGGCGGCGCATGGGCTCGTTGGCGCCCGCCGTCGTGGTCGCGCCCGCGTCGCCGACCGCGCCCAGCTCGAAGGCCGGGGTCGGCCATCCGGCGGCCGCCAGCGCCTCGGCCACCGCCACGGCCCGGCGTTCGGACAGGCTCAGGTTCGAGGCCACGTCGCCGGTGGCCGAGGCCAGGCCCAGCACCTGCACCCGCTTTATGTCGCAGCCCTGCAGCTGCGTCGCCGTCAGGCCGATGGCCTGCAGCGCCGGATTGGTCAGCCGCGCCTCGTTCTCGGCGAAATAGACCTCGAACCGCTTCGTCGAGCACGCCGACGGCTCGGCGACCAATTCGCTGCGGTCCCGCATGCCCGGCGTCCAGCCGCACCCGGCCAGGGCCGCCGCGGCGGTCGTGATGATGATCAGACGTTTCATAGACATCCCCTGTCTCCTCCGCCCAGCCCCGGGC
This sequence comes from Brevundimonas sp., assembly GCF_023259385.1. Classification (GTDB taxonomy): domain Bacteria; phylum Pseudomonadota; class Alphaproteobacteria; order Caulobacterales; family Caulobacteraceae; genus Brevundimonas. The sequence continues at coordinate 6,630 of NZ_JAHFPF010000110.1, forward strand.
GGCGCAAGAAAAAGGGCGGCTCGTCGCCGACGAACCGCCCCGGAACTTCAGGCTAAAGGCCCGCGCTCCCTAGCGGCGGCGCTGACCGTTTTCCCAATAGCACTCGTCCTGACGGCCGTCGTAGCAATAGTAGTACCGGCCTTGGCTGTCGCTGTAACGGCGCTGGTTGGCGCGGTCTTGCGACGAGCCGCGGATCGCACCGGCGGCGCCGCCGACGACAGCGCCGATGGCCGCGCCGGTGCCGGCGTTGCCGTTACCTACGTTGTTGCCGATGATGGCGCCGGCGACAGCGCCGATGCCGGCGCCGATGGCGCCCTGACGGACCGTTTCATTCGAGCCGCCGTAGCCGTCGCTGGCGCAGGCCGAAGCCATCATGCCGGCGGCCGCAATCGCGATGATCGCCTTCTTCATGGTGTGTTCCTCACATCCCTCGGGTTCGCCCCGTGGGTGAGAACGCTGGATAAGCGTCACGGTTCCCCGGCCTATGACGAAGGTTAAGCCTGTATTAGGCTTGGTTCCGGCGGCGCGGAGGGCGCGCGTCGGGATTTTCGGGTGAGACGGGGGTTTCGTATGCGTTTTTCTGAACCGGTTCGTATGGCGGACGATGGCGAGCACAGCCCGGTATGGGCGCGCACCAGGCGTCGGCGCGGGGCCAATCCCCTGGTGGGCGTCATCGTGACCCTGCTGGCGGTGTTCGGCGTTCTGACGGCCGTGCTGGGCGTCAAGGAACGGTCGCTGGCTGAAGGTGGCGCGATCATGGACGGCTGGATCTCCAGCGCCGTGGCCGCCGTGAAGGGCGAGGCGCCCAAGGTCGCTGACGAGGCGGTCGACGCCGCCGGCGCCGCGGCCGGCAAGGCGGGTGACGCGGCCCAGGCCGGCGCCGCCGCCGCCACCGACGAACTCAAGAAATAACCGGCGCCGCGGGGCCTCGCGCCGCCGGAACATCCCCCGTCGCGGGACGTTCGGGCGGCATGAGCACGACAACGGCTACGGTTTCCGACCCGGCGGCCGCATCTCCGGATGCGGTCGTCGAACCACGCCCGCTGACGCCCCATCTGGAGCTGTCGCGGGTGATCATGCTGGTCAATCCGCTGTCCGGCGGCGTGGGCTCGCGCGCGGTGGCGGAAGCCGAGGCCATCCTGTCCCAGTACGCCTGTGACGCCTCGGTGGTGTCGCTGGAGGGCGACCAGTTCGACCAGCAGATCCAGGATGCGCTCGACGCCAGGCCCGACGTCCTGTTCGTGCTGGCGGGCGACGGCACCGCTGGCACGATCGCCTCGCGCGCCGGTCCGGACGGCCCCCTTGTCGCGCCCCTGCCCGGCGGCACCATGAACATGCTGCCGCGGGCGCTGTACGGCACCGCCGACTGGAAACTGGCGCTCCAGAAAGCCCTCGAGGAGGGCGCGCCCCAGTGCGTCGCGGGCGGCGAGGTCACGGACGGCGAGGTCAAACAGGCCTTCTATTGCGCGGCCATCATGGGCTCGCCGGCGCTGTGGGCGCCCGCCCGCGAGGCCATGCGGACCGGCAAGCTGAAACTGGCCTGGCTCTACGCCCGCCGGGCCTTCAAGCGGGCGTTCAGCGGCCGCCTGCGCTTCTCGCTGGACCAGCGGCCCGAGCGCCGCGCCGAGGCCCTGGTCCTGATCAGCCCGATGATCTCGCGCGCCATGGAGGAGAACACCGGGCTGGAGGCTGCGGCCATGAACCCCAGCGACGCCATGGAAGCCTTCCGTCTGGCGGCGCATGCGGTGATGGACGACTGGCGACAGGATCCGGCGGTGACCACCCGCGCCACCCGGAACGTCACGATCCGCGCCCGTTCGCGCATCCCGGCCGTCATCGACGGCGAGCCGGTGCTGCTGCGGCATGAGGCCAAGGTGCGCTTCATTCCCAAGGCCTTCCAGGCGCTGGCGCCCATCCCGCCGGCGGCGGAGGACGCCGTCTAGTGGGGCGTATCCTCCAGTTCTCTGACATCCATTTCGGCTGCGAGCATCGCCACGCCTGCGCCGCCGCGCTCGACTACGCCCATGCCCACCCGGCCGACCTGATCCTGATCACCGGCGACATCACCCAGCAGGGCTTCCCTGACGAGTTCGCCGCGGCGGGCGAGTGGATCCAGCGCATGCCAGACCCGCGCTTCGTCATCGTCGGCAATCACGACGTGCCCTACTGGAGCCTGACCGCGCGCCTGTTCCATCCGTGGAAGGCGTTTGAAAAGGCCACCGGACATCCGGCCCACGATCACCAGTTCCTCAGCCCCGACCTCATGGTGCGCGGCGTGGTGACGGCGCGCGGCTGGCAGGCCCGTGCCAACTGGTCCAAGGGCGTCATCGACCTGGATCAGACCCGCAAGGCCGCCGAAGCCCTGCGGCAGGCCCCGGTCGGTGCCCTGCGCGTGCTGGCCTGCCATCATCCGCTGGTCGAGATGATCGGCACGCCCATGACCGGCGATGTGAAGCGCGGCGACGAGGCGGCGCTGATCTTCGCCGAGGCCGGGGTCGATCTCATCACCACGGGCCACGTCCATGTGCCCTTCGCCCTGCCGATCAACCTGGGCGACCACTGCTCCTATGCGGTCGGCTGCGGGACGCTGTCGCACCGTGAGCGGGGGGTTCCGGCCGGCTTCAACCAGATTGAATGGGACGCCCACGAGATCACGGTGACGGCGATCGCCTGGACCGGCGAGCGGTTCGAGCCCAGCCAGACCTGGCGGCTGCCGCGCCGCCAGGACACGCGCAAACCCGCCACCGCGCCCGATCCCAACGCTCCGGGCGAGCGCGAGCGCGCGGCGGTCTGAGGTTGCGCGGCGGCCCGAACCGCGCTTGAGGTCCCGCCCGTCCGATCGAAAGCAAAACCGTGATGAAGACCGTCCATGTGATCGGCGCCGGACCCGCGGGCCTGATGGCCGCCGAACGGCTGGCCGGCGGCGGCGTCCGCGTCGTGGTCCACGAGGCCATGCCCTCGGTCGCTCGCAAATTCCTGATGGCCGGACGCGGCGGCCTGAACCTGACCCACTCCGAGCCGCTGGACAGCTTCCTGGGCCGCTACAATGAGGCCGCGCCGGCGGTCTCGGCCTGGCTGGACCGCTTCTCCCCCACCCGCCTGATCGGCTGGGTGGAGGGTCTGGGACAGGCGACCTTCACCGGCTCCTCGGGCCGGGTGTTCCCCAGGGCGATGAAGGCCTCCCCCCTTCTGCGGGCCTGGCTTGGCCGGCTGTCGGACCTGGGCGTCGAGGTGCGGACCCGTTCGCGCTGGACCGGCCGCCGCGACGGCGGTTGGGTCTTCGCCACCCCGAACGGCGAGACCGTCGAACAGGCCGACGCCGTGGTTCTGGCGCTCGGCGGAGCCAGTTGGCCGCGTCTGGGTTCGGACGGGGGCTGGGCGGACGATCTGCGCACGGCGGGAGTCGAGGTCGCGGATTTCCGCCCCTCCAACGTCGGCTTCGACGTGGCGTGGAGCGAGGTCCTGATCGAGCGGTTCGCGGGCGAGCCGCTGAAGACCATCAGCCTGACCCACGACGGCCAGACCGTGCGCGGCGATCTGATGCTGACCCGCTACGGACTGGAGGGCGGGGTGGTCTACGCCCTGTCCGCCGCCCTGCGCGACGCCATCGCGCGCGACGGCGCCGCGACGGTGGCGGTCGATCTCCGCCCCGACCTGACCATCGAACAACTCGCGGCCCGGCTGACCCGGGCGCGCGGCAAGGACAGTGTCACCAACTGGCTGCGCAAGGCGGGCGGCCTGTCGCCTGCGGCGGTCGGACTGATGCGGGAAATCCCGGGCGCGATCCCGGAAGGCGCCGACAAGCTGGCCCGGCGGATCAAGGCGGTGCGCCTGACCCTGACCGGGGTGCAGGGGCTGGAGCGGGCCATTTCCTCGGCGGGGGGCGTCCGTCTGGACCAGGTCGACGATCGGCTGATGCTCAAGGCCCTGCCGGGCGTCTTCGTGGCCGGCGAGATGCTGGACTGGGAGG
>NZ_JAHFPF010000111.1 GCF_023259385.1 Brevundimonas sp.
CATCCTGGCCCGGGCGTCCAGCGTCATCTCCGAGGGCGAGGTGCTGCAGCTGACCCGCGCCCACGACCTGGGGCTGGATCAGGACACCTATCTGCAGATCATCTCGGCCAAGACCGCCGAACTGTTCGCCGCCGCCGCCGAAGCGGGGGCCGTGGGCGCCGGCGCCGACGAGACGGCGGTCCAGGCCCTGCGCGCCTACGGTCTGAACCTCGGCCTGGCCTTCCAGCTGGCCGACGATGCGCTGGACTACGGCGGCCAGGCCGCGGATCTGGGCAAGAACACTGGGGACGACTTCCGCGAAGGCAAGATCACGCTGCCGGTGGTGCTGGCCGCCGCCCGCACCAAGGGCCACGACGACGGCTTCTGGGAGCGCACCATCAACAAGGGCGAGCGCCACGAGGACGACTTCAAGCGCGCCCGCGAGCTGGTGGTCGGCGCGGGGGCGGTCGGGGCGACCCTGGACGTGGCCTGGGACTACGCCGACCTGGCCAAGGCCGCGCTGGCGCCGTTGGCGGACAGCGAGTGGAAGACCGCGCTGGAGCTGTTGGCTGATTTCGCCGTCAGCCGGGTCGCGTAAGGCTTGTTCCGCACCGCTACGGACTATTTCACCCCGCCACGGCTGTGCTAGAGCGCTGCAACCGGTCGGGGTGAGTCTTCGTTAGAAGGCTTGCGCCGCCGTCGCCGTCGTCATACGGCAAGGATTGAGACAACAGCCGCCATGGCGGCATCAGAAGGCAGAGACACCATGTCCGACACCCTGGAACGCGTCCGTAAGATCGTTATCGACCACCTGGACGCCGATCCGGACAAGGTCACTGAAAAGGCCAGCTTCATCGACGACCTGGGCGCCGACTCGCTCGACAACGTCGAACTGGTCATGGCCTTCGAGGAAGAGTTCGACATCGAGATCCCGGATGACGCCGCCGAGCACATCCAGACCGTTGGCGACGCCGTGAAGTTCATCGACGAGAAGCTGGCGGGCTAAGGCTCACCAGCCGTTTCGTACGGCATCGAAAAGCCGCCGCGACGCTGAAGGGCGTCACGGCGGCTTTTCTGCGTCTGGGCGGACCTGGACGGCCGACCTGACGGCGTTCGCGTATCGCGGCGAACGCCGTCAGGCCGCCATTCGTCTCAGACGACCGGGAAGGTCGGCGGCGCCAGGGTCAGGTGGGTGTCGCTCACCGGCTGCTCACTGAAGAACTTGACCAGCAGGTGCGTCACGTCCGGGTGAGCTTCGAAGACGTTGTGGCCGGCGTTCTCGACCACCACCCGCGTCTTGTTCTGGAACTGGGCGATCACCTCGGCCTGTTCCTCCAGCGGGGTGCGGCCGTCGAGGGCGCCCGCGACCAGAAGGGCCGGAGTCTCGATCCGGATCGAGGCCCGGAAGTCGTCACCCAGGTCAACACCGGGGATGGCGCCCAGCAGGTGCGGCATGGGAATGTTGAAGGCGTCACCCAGAACCGCCGTCTTCGCCTCTTCGGTGATCATCGCCAGGCGGGCGGGCGTGATGCCCGACGCGAGGTCCATCGCCTCCGGCATGCCGGAGATGCTGAAGTAGCGATGGGGCGGCGGGAACAACGGCGCCAGGACGTCGGTCTTCCCGGCGTCGAGCGCCAGGTAGATTTTCGGCAGCATGGTCAGCTGCGGCGGATTGGCGACCAGGGCGGAGGCCATCAGCTGCACCCCGAAGCCGCCCATCTGGACGTCGACCGTGCCGCTTTCGGCGGGCATGGTCACCGTCGCCGGGTCGGCCTCCAGCCGCTCATGCACGCGGCGCATCAGGGCCGGCATGTTCGGGATCGCCGCGCGAACGGCGGGGTCCGTCCCCATCAGGCGATCGACGCGGTCCAGGAACATGTCGATGTGCGCGGGCCGTTTGACGGTCTGGTCCTGACCTTCAAGGCTGGCCAGGGCGACGCGGCCGATCGAGTTCGGATGCCGTTTGAGCACCGACAGGGCCAGGTGGGTGCCGTAGCTGATGCCCCACAGATTGACCTTCTCCGCACCCAGGTGAATGCGCAGGTCCTCGATGTCGTCGGCGTTCTGCTCGGTGTTGTAGCCGGTCATGGCGATGCCGGCGCGGGTCCAATCGATCCAGGCCTTCTGCATCTCCTCGCGGTACCAGGCGGTCATGCCGGCGTGGGTCAGGGCGGGGTAGGGCGTGGTGTTGGCCCGGTCGGGAATGCTGGACGACAGGCCGGTGCCGCGCTGGTCAAAGGCGATGACGTCGGCCACCGCTCTCAGGGCCATGAAGATCGGGAACCGCGGGCCCATCGCGGTGCGCACGCCGGATCCGCCGGGGCCGCCGGCCAGATAGACGATGGGCGCGCCCGGGTTCGGTGAGGTCGAGGGGAAGCGCACATAGCCAAGGCGGATGCGACGCGAACCGGGGATGCGCCGATCCTCGGGCACTTCGAAATAGCCGCGGACGGCGTCGGTCTCTTCGCCGTTTCCGGCCTTGTAGCGGAAGGGGCCGGCGGGCTCCTGCGCATGGGCTTTCCAGGGAAACGCCAGGGCGGGCACGGCGAGGCCTGCGGCGGCGAGGATGGAACGGCGGTTCAGGGATGTGTAGGTCATGACGACGGTTGAAGCAGGGTTTTCGAGCGGCTGGGGCGTGCTTCGGCGAATGGCGCGTCTGCATCGGCGAACGGCAGCGCTCTCCGGCGAATGGCGATAGGGTCCGCGCCATGTGGCGGATTCTCTTCATCGCGATTCTTCTGGCTTCGGTCTCGACGGCGCTGCGGGCCCAGGAACGGCCCGCCCAATTGGCGTGGCAGGCGTGCCGAGGCTCGCCCGGCGTCGCCGCGCCGGTCCTTCAGGACTGTCGGCACGTCGAGGGCGTAATCGACCCGCAGGGGCGGGAGCTCTGGCTTCGCGCGGTCGTGCAGCGGCCGGCGAGTGACGATCCCGTCGCCCTCTATGTCGTCGGCGTCGCCTCCTCGCAGGTCTGGCTCAATGGCCAGACGCTGGGCGCGAATGGACGACCGGGCGATTCCCCCGCGTCGGAGACGGCGGGGCGGTACGAGGCGGCCTTCGCGATCCCCGAACGGATGTGGGTCCCCGGAGACAATGTCGTGACGATCCGCATGTCGTCCTTCCATGGTCTGGTGCGTCTGGACGGCCCCATCGCGGCGATCCTGGTGGCGCCCTATCCCTGGCCGTCTCGCGCGATCCCGCTGGCGATCGCCTTCCTGGCGGCGGGGGCCCTGTTCGCCGCCGCCTTCGGCTTCGGCGTCATCCACATCCTGCGCCGGACAGGGTCCAGCCTGGCGCTGGCGGCCATGGCCGGGGTCGCCGGTCTGCAGGCGATCCTGGAGAGCCTGCGTGTGCTGGTCCCCTACGGCTATCCCGTCCACGGTCTGCGGCTGGTGGGCATCTGGGTTCTGACCGCCGTCTTCGCGGTGCTGCTGGCGACCTATGTGGTGTCGCGCTTCCAGCCCCAGGCGCGGCGCCCGGTGGTCGCGCTGGCGGTGGCGGCGGTGGCGGCGACCTGCTTTGCTCCCGGATTCGACAGTAAGACCGTGCTGGCCCTGATGGCCGGAGTGGTGCTGTCCACCGCGGTAGCCGCTTTCGCCGTCTATCGCCGCATGCCGGGCGCGCGCCTGACCCTGGCCTATCTCGCCGTCTTCCTGGCGATCTGCGCGCTGTTCCCCGGCTGGGTCGTCGACCTGTCCTACTTCCTGTTCGCCGTCGGTCTGGTGCTGACGCTGCTGATGACCGAGGTCGTGCGGCTCGGCCGCGACGATCAGGAGCGCGAGGTCGCCCTGACCCGCGCCGCCGCCCGTCCGAACTGCCTGACGGTGGCGTCCTCACGCGGTGTCGAGCGCGTGCCGCTGGAGGACATCGTGGCCATCGTCGGGGCGGACGACTATGTCGAACTGCGGCTGACGGGCGGCCGGCGGTTGCTGCACGCCGCCCGCCTCGACCGGCTGGAAGAGGACCTGCCGGCCAGCTTCCTGCGGGTCCACCGTTCGGTGATCGCCAACCTGGCCCATGTCCGCGGCTTCGAGCGGGACGGCGGCCGGAGCCGGTTGCTGATGGACGAAAGCACGCCCCTGCCCATCAGCCGAAACCGCCTCCCGAGCGTCCGCGAGGCGCTGGACGAACCTGAATTGCTCTAGGTCGACCAGGCCAGCGGCGCCTCAGTCCTGGCCGGCCAGCTGTGCGATCCAGCGCTCAAGGCCGGCGGTGTCGGTCAGGGCGCCTGTCCAGGCGTGTCGGGGAACGGCGGTCTGGTTATTGGCGCGCGCGCGGTTCCGATAGACCTTCATCGGCACATAGGCGGTGGCGCGTCCGCTGGGCAGCGGCACGTAGCGGATCTCCATGTACAGGGTGTCGGCGGAAGTCTCCTGTCCGACCTGAACCACGCCCAGAGCGGTCAGGGTGTCGACCGCGTCCAGGCAGGCGGAGGCGCAGCCGTAGTCCGTCAGCACATAGACCTTCCCCGCGACCGGGTTCGCGGGCGCCGCTCCACGCTCGGGTTCGGCATCGTCCGCTTCATGGAACAGGGAGCTGCCGGCGGCCATCGCCGCCGACATGCCGTCGATGAGCCGGTTCACATAGGCCAGGGTGTCGGGCTGGCTGCTGAACTGGGTCCGATACTCTTCCAGCTTGGCCAGGTTATCGGGCGAGGCGCGCCAGTCGATGCTGGAGGAGTCCGCGGTGTGCGCGTCGGCGTAATCCGCCCCCCAGATCGTCCGCGCCAGGGTGCTGAGCCAGGTCGAGGATCCGCCGTTGTTGCCGCGCAGGTCGAAGACCAGGACGGGCGCGGCGCGCAGATCGGCGACCCGGGTTTCGGCCTCCGCGAGCAACGCCGTCAGCTTCTGGCCTTCGGGCGTGCGCGGATCGGCGCCGAAATCGCCCAGTTCGATCCAGAGCCCGGCGTCCCATGGCCGGAGCGCCGTGGAGGCCGTGAACCTCTGGCCGCTCGCGGCTGCGATTCCGGCGTCGCGGTCGGCGGGGTCGAGCGGACGCCAGGACAGGGCATGGCGCGTGGTCCGGCCGTTGACGGTGAAGTCGCACCGCTCAGGGCGCCGGACATAGGGGTTGCCCGTATCGACCAGACTCCAGACCGCATGGCTGACCCGCGTTGAGCGCAGGGACCAGCGGCCTGCCTCGCGTCCGATCATTTCCTGGGCGAGTGCCTCGGCCGGGCGGCCGTCGCAGGAGACCAGCACCGCACCGACCGGGGGCGCGGCTGGATCGCGATTGAACGCCACCTCATAGTGATCGCCGCCGGGCGCCGACCGCAGTCCGACCAGGAAACCGGGCCAGTTGATGGGCGCCGGCGCCGGGTTGTCCTTGATGTCCTTCAGGCCCAGATGGCCGTCATTGAAGGCAGCCGCGTACTCGGCCAGCGCGGCGCGCCAGGCGGAATAGCTGTCGGCGGTGCGGGCGCGGTCGAGGGCGAGGGCCAGCCCTTCTTCCAGCGAGGCGTTGAAGGCCGGGTTCTGGTCGTCGACCGGTCCCGGGTGGTTTTCGGCGACCAGGTCGTGGAACGCCTTGGCGTCCTCGCGCAAGGCCTGGCCCCATGAGGCGGGCTCCGTTCCATCCTGGGCCAAGGTCGACTGGGGCGCCGCGAGGCCGAGCCCGAACAGGATGGTTATGATCGCAAGTCGCATGAACGCCCCTCAACTGAGGTCAAAGGGTGAAACGGCGATGGTCGCTGGGCTACTTAACTTTCGGTCATGCCGCGGCGAAGGTGCCCGCCTTCATGACTTCGGCCGTCACAAATCGAAGCCAAGCCTGATTTGAGACTCGCGGCGAACCCGGCTTCACCAGAGCGGCGTTCTGGAGGTGAAACATGGCGTTGTTTTCGGGGCTTTCGGCCTTTCCCATCACACCGATGACGCCGGAGGGCGGCGTCATCGTCCCCGATCTTCAGCGGCTGGTGCGCCGGATCGAGGCGGGCGGGGCCGATTCCATCGGCCTGTTGGGCAGCACGGGGACCTATATGTTCCTCAGCCGCGATGAGCGGCGCCGGGCCGTGGCGGCGGCCGTCGAGGCGGCGGGGTCGGTCCCTGTCATGGTGGGGGTGGGCGCGCTGCGGACGGATGAGGCGGAAGCCGTTGCGCGCGACGCGGCCGCGGAAGGGGCCGCGGGCCTCCTGCTGGCGCCGGTCAGCTACAACCCGCTCACGGAGGAGGAGGTCTTCCAGCATTTCGTCGCCGTGGCCGCGGCCAGCGATCTGCCGCTCTGCATCTACAGCAACCCGGGAACCACGAACTTCACTTTTAGTCCCGAATTCGTCGCGAGACTGACGGCGATTCCCGCGGTGGCCGCCATCAAGCTTCCCCTCCCGTCGTCCCGCGACATGGCGGCGGACCTGGCGGCTTTCCGCCAGGCGGCGCCGGGCCTGTCCGTGGGCTACAGCGGCGACTGGGGGTGCAAGGCAGCGCTGCTGGCGGGAGCGGACTGCTGGTACAGCGTGGCCGCCGGCCTGTTTTCGGAGCCTGTCGCGGCCTTGGCGGCGGCGGCGATGAGGGGCGATCGCGCGGTCGCGGAGCGTTGCGACGCCGACTTCGCCGGCCTGTGGGACCTGTTCCGCGCGCATGGCGGCCTCAGGGTGATGTACGCCGCAGCGAACATGCTGGGGCTCACCGAGGCGCAGCCGCCGCGACCGCTGCTCCCGCTGATGGAGGACGTGAAGAGACGGCTGGCCTCGGCCCTGCCTGCCGGAGCCACCGACGTCTGACGGCGCGCGGCCGCTCCGGTCAACCAATTCCTTCCCCGCCTAGCGGTGCAGCCTTCGCCTCACTATTGTCCTGCGCGAGATTCACTGTGAAGGAACGCAGGAATGCGTCGTGTCGTCGTTACCGGCCTTGGCCTCCTGACCCCGCTCGGCTGGGGTGTAGAGCACACCTGGAAAGGGATCGTGGAAGGCCGGTCCGGCATCGGGCCCATCACGGCGTTCGACACCGAGGGGTACGGCTGCACCATCGCCGGCGAGATTCCGTCGGTGGACGGGCGCGGCGGCGGCGTGGCGGGCGAGCCCGGCGTCTTCGACCATGAGAAGATCATGTCGCCCAAGGATCGCAAGCGGGTCGACGATTTCATCGTCTACGCCATCGCCGCGGCCGACGAGGCGCTGGCCGACGCGAACTGGAAGCCGGAAACCGACGAGCAGAAAGAGCGGACCGGGGTGATGGTCGGCTCGGGCATCGGCGGCCTGGGTCCCATCGCGGACACCGCCATCATCCTGAAGGAACAGGGCCCGCGCCGGGTCAGCCCCTTCTTCATCCCGATGTCGCTGATCAACCTGACCTCGGGCCAGATCTCGATCCGCCACGGACTGAAGGGGCCGAACCAGTCGGTCGTGACGGCCTGCGCCACCGGCGCCCACGCCATCGGCGACGCGGCCCGGATGATCGCGCTGGACGACGCCGACGTGATGGTCGCGGGCGGGGCGGAAAGCTCCATCGTCCCCATCGGCATCGCCGGCTTCCTGGCGTGTAAAGCGCTGTGCACCGCCTTCAACGACACGCCCGAGAAGGCCAGCCGTCCCTACGACAAGGACCACGCCGGCTTCATCATGGGCGAAGGCGCCGGCATCATGGTGCTGGAGGAGTACGAGCACGCCAAGGCGCGCGGCGCGAAGATCTACGCCGAGGTCGTGGGCTACGGCATGAGCGGCGACGCCTATCACATTACAGCCCCGTCCGAGGACGGGGAGGGCGGCCTGCGGGCCATGAAGGCGGCGCTGAAGCGCGCGGGCCTGCAGCCCTCGGACCTCGACTACGTCAACGCCCACGGCACCTCGACCATGGCGGACTGGATCGAGCTGAAGGCCATCGAGGGTCTGGTCGGCGATCACGCCAAGGATCTGGCGGTGTCCTCGACCAAGTCGATGACCGGCCACCTGCTGGGCGCCGCGGGCGCCATCGAGAGCATCTTCTCGGTGCTCGCCATCCGCGACCAGATCGCGCCGCCGACCATCAACCTGGACAATCCGGAGATGGAGACGCCCATCGACCTGGTGCCGCACAAGGGCAAGCCGATGAAAATCGATGTCGCCATGTCCAACAGCTTCGGCTTCGGCGGCACCAACGCCTCGGTCATCTTCAAGAAGGTGTCCTGAGTGTTCCGTCGGGGGGTGGAGAAGGGATCACCGGGCCGCAAGACGGCCTTCCTGGCCGCCTCGGCGACCTTCAGCCTGTTCCTGATCGCGGCCTTGGTGGCGGCGTGGAGCGTCTTCTACGCCCCCGGGCCGACGGCGCGGGAAGGGGATACGACCGTCGTGACCCTGCCCAGCGGGGCCGGGGTCAGCGCCATCGCCGCCAATCTGAAGGCGGCGGGGGTGATCCGCTCGACCGACATGTTCAAGGCCGCCGCCAGCCTGACCGGCGCCGACCGCCGCCTGCGCGCGGGAGAGTATGAGGTGCCGTCCAGGGCCTCGCTGCGCTCGGTCCTGACCCTGCTGGTCTCGGGCAAGGTGGTGCGCCACTACGTGACCCTGCCCGAAGGCTGGAGTTCGGCCCAGGCGGTCGACATCCTGATGCGTCAGCCGATCCTCGACGGCGCCGTGGACGCCGTGCCCGAGGAGGGCAGTCTGTGGCCCGACACCTATGAGGTCTCGCGCGGCGAGACCCGGGCCTCGGTGATCGCGCGCATGCAGCGGGCGCACGACGACAACATGACCCGGCTGTGGGCCACGCGCGGTCCCAACAGCGTGGTCCGCACCCCGGAAGAGGCGTTGATCCTGGCCTCCATCGTCGAGAAGGAGACCGGCGTCGCGGCCGAACGGCCCCGTGTCGCGGCGGTGTTCTCGAACCGTCTGCGAGCCGGCATGCGGCTGGAGAGCGACCCGACCATCGTCTACGGCATCACCAAGGGCCGTCCGCTGGGCCGCGGCCTGCGCCGGTCCGAGATCGACCAGCACACCGACTGGAACACCTACCAGATCGACGGCCTGCCCCCGACGCCCATCGCCAATCCGGGCCGTGACGCCATCGCGGCGGTGCTGAACCCGCCACAGAGCGGCGATCTGTTCTTCGTCGCCGACGGCAGCGGCGGACACGCCTTCGCCCGGACCTATGACGAGCATCTGGCCAATGTCGCCCGCTGGCGCGCCATCGAACGCCGCCGTCAAGGCCTGCCGCCCGAACCGGCGGCGCCCGTCCTGCCGCACGCCACGCCCAACGGCCTGCCTCCGGGCGTCGAGGTCCCGCCCGGCGCCCAGGTGATCCGCGTGCCCCAGCAACCGGCGGCCGCTCAGTGAGCCGCCTTTCCGGCATGACCGGCTTCGGCCGCGCCGATGGGGCGGAGGGGGATTGGAGCTGGTCGGTCGAGGCCCGCTCGGTCAACGGCCGCAATCTGGAGGTCCGCTTCCGCGGCCCCCCGGGCTTCGACAATCTGGAACGTCTGGCCAAGGCTTCGGGTCAGGCGCGCCTCAACCGGGGTCAGGTCACCCTGGGCGTGCAGGCCAAACGGGCCGAGGCCGGCGCCGCCGCGCTGAAGGTCAACGAGGACATCCTGGCCCGCTATCTGCAGCTGGCCAATCAGCTGGCCGAGGACGGCGCCACGCCCCCTTCGGCCGACGGCCTGCTCAGCCTGCGCGGCGTGCTGGAGGCCCCTGAGGAGGCCGACGACGCCGAGGCCCGCACGGCGGTGGAGGCGAAGATCGCCGCCAGCATCGACGCCGCCATCGACGCCCTGAAGCTGTCACGCGAGCGGGAGGGCGAACAGCTCGCTCCGGTCATCACCGGCTTCATCGACCGCATCGAGACCCTCGTCACCGAGGCCGAGACCGAGGCCGGCGCCCAGGTGGCGGCCATCCGCGAGCGGTTCACCCGCCGCATCACCGAACTGGCTCCCGACGCTCCGGGGCTGGAGGACCGCATCTTCCTGGAAGCCGCCGCCCTGGCGACCAAGGCGGACGTGCGCGAGGAGCTGGACCGGCTGGCCGCCCACGTCGCCTCGGCCCGCACCCTGTTGCAGCAACCCCCCGCCGGGCGGAAACTCGACTTCCTGATGCAGGAATTCATGAGGGAGGCGAACACCCTCTGCTCGAAATCGGCTACCACGCCGCTCACCGGAATCGGCCTTGAGCTGAAGGCGGTGATCGAACAGCTCCGCGAACAGGTCCAGAATGTCGAATGAACGTACGCCCCGTCGGGGTGTCCTCCTGATCGTCGCCAGCCCCTCGGGCGCCGGCAAGACGTCGCTCTGCCGCCGGCTGATGGCGGACCACAAGGGTCTGGAGCTGTCGGTCTCGATGACCACGCGCGGCATCCGTCCGGGCGAGGTCGCGGACCGCGACTACCACTTCGTCGACGACGCCGAGTTCCAGCGCCTGATCGACGCCGACGCCTTCCTGGAATGGGCCGACGTCCACGGCGCCCGCTACGGCAGCCCGCGCGGCCCCATCGACCGCGCCCTGGCGGAGGGTCGCGACGTGCTGTTCGACATCGACTGGCAGGGCGCCCGCGACATCGCCGAGAAATGCCCCGGCGACGCCGTCCGCGTCTTCATCCTGCCGCCCAGCCTGGAAGAACTGCGCCGCCGCCTGGTGACCCGCTCGCAGGACGCCGAGGAAGTCATCGAGCGCCGCATCCAGAACGCCAAGGGCGA
>NZ_JAHFPF010000112.1 GCF_023259385.1 Brevundimonas sp.
GCTGAGATCGAGAGACATGGACGCGGCCATGAATTCGACCGGGTGGTTGGCCTTCAGCCAGCCCGTCTGGAAGGAGATCAGCGCATAGGCGGCGGCGTGCGACTTGTTGAAGCCGTAGCCCGCGAACTTGGCCACCAGATCGAAGATGCCGCCTGACTGCTGCTCCGAGACGCCCTTCTCGGACGCGCCCTTGATGAAGCGGGCGCGCTGGAAGTCCATCTCCTCCTTCTTCTTCTTGCCCATGGCGCGGCGCAGCAAGTCCGCCTCTCCGAGGGAGTAGCCGGCCAGGATCTGGGCGATCTTCATCACCTGTTCCTGGTAGATGATGACGCCGTAGGTCTCCGACAGGGTCTCCTGCAGCGAGGGGTGCAGGTAGTCGACTTCCTGGCGGCCGAACTTCCGGTCGATGTAGGTGTCGATCATCTCCATCGGGCCCGGCCGATAGAGGGAGATCAGGGCGGTGATCTCCTCGATGGAGCCGCAGCGCATCTTGCGCAGCGTGTCGCGCATGCCCTGGGATTCCAGCTGGAACACGCCGACGGTCTGGCCCGAGGCCATCAGTTCATAGGTCGGCTTGTCGTCCAGCGGCAGCTGGTTCCATTCGGGCGCGGCGCCGCGGCGCTTCAGATAGCCGTGGGCGCGATCCAGCACCGTCAGGGTCTTCAGGCCCAGGAAGTCGAACTTCACCAGACCCGCCGGCTCGACCCATTTCATGTTGAACTGGGTGGCCGGGATGTCCGAGCGCGGGTCCTGATACAGAGGCACCAGCTCGGTCAGGGGGCGGTCGCCGATGACGATGCCGGCGGCGTGGGTCGAGGCGTTGCGGTACAAACCCTCCAGCTCCAGCGCCGTGTCCAGCAGGGCGCGCACCGAGGCCTCGCTGTCGCGGGCCTCTTTCAGGCGCGGTTCCAGCTCGATGGCCTGGGCCAGGGTGACCGGATTGGCCGGGTTGGCCGGCACCATCTTGGCCAGGCGGTCGACCTGGCCCAGGGGCATCTGCAGCACCCGGCCGACGTCGCGCAGCACGGCCCGGGCCTGAAGGGTGCCGAAGGTGATGATCTGGGCGACCCGGTCCTTGCCGTAGTGCTCCTGCACATAGGTGATGACCTCCTCGCGCCGCTCCTGACAGAAGTCGATGTCGAAGTCGGGCATGGAGACGCGTTCCGGATTGAGGAAGCGCTCGAACAGCAGGCCGAACCGCAGGGGGTCCAGATCGGTGATGGTCAGGGCCCAGGCGACCAGCGAGCCGGCGCCGGAACCCCGGCCAGGCCCCACGGGAATGCCGTGGGTCTTGGCCCATTTGATGAAGTCCGCCACGATCAGGAAGTAGCCGGGGAAGCCCATCTGGGTGATGATCCCGACCTCCCACTCCAGCCGGGTCCAGTACTCCTCCTCGGGGAAGGCGGGCGTGACCTCGGTCAGGCGCTGCTTCAGCCCCTCGCGCGCCTGGTGCAGCAGTTCGTCCGGCTCGGAGCGGCCCGCGCCGGTGTCGAAGCGGGGAAGGATCGGCGCGCGGGTGGTGACCAGGAAGGCGCAGCGGCGGGCGATGTCCAGCGTGGTGTCGCAGGCCTCGGGCAGGTCGGCGAACAGCTCGCGCATGGCGGCGGCGGTCTTGAACCAGTGCTCGCCGGTGATGCGGCGGCGGTCCTCCTGGCCGGTGAAGGCGCCGTCGGCGATGCACAGCAGGGCGTCGTGGCTCTTGGCCTGGGAGGCCTTGGCGTAGTGGACGTCGTTGGTGGCGACCAGCGGCACGTCGTTCTCATAGGCCCAGGCGACGAGGCCCCGCTCGCCCTGGGCCTCGCTGGCCAGGCCGTGGCGCTGCAGCTCGACGTACATGCGGTCGCCGAAGGTGGCGAACATCTCGTTGAGGGCGGCGTTCCCCTCCCCCGCCTTGCCCTGCACGAACAGGGGATCGACGGGGCCGTCGGGGCCGCCGGTCAGCAGGAGCAGGCCGTCGGAATGCTCGACCACCTTGTTCCACGGCACGCCCGGGTCATCCATCGACCCGGCGTCGAGGAAGGCCGAGGATGACAGCTGGCACAGGTTCAGCCAGCCGGTCTCGTTCTGGACGATCAGGACCACGGTCGGGACCTTGGCCCAGCGTTCGGCGACCTGGCCGCCGATGCCGGTGACCGGCAGGGCGCAGGCCACGATGGGCTGGACGCCCGCGTCCTTGGCCGCCTGGCTGAACTCCAGCGCGCCGAACAGATTGACCCGGTCGGCCACGGCCACGGCCGGCATGCCCGCGTCGGCGGCCATCTTGGGAACCTTGCCCGCCTTGATCGCGCCTTCCAGCAGCGAATAGGCCGAGCGGACCCGCAGGTGGACGAAGCCCTGACTGTTCAACGCTTCGCTCACCGCGTCTTCGCTCCGCTCTTCAGACTGTCCGTCATCCTGAACCGAGTCTCACATCCGACCCGCCGGAAACACCGGAAAGCGACCTGAGCCGAAGCCTCGCCGGGGAGCATTTGTGGACAGGTCCGACCCGGCGTCGGAGACCTGCGTTTCGCGCCCAAAAAAATACAGTGCGAAGAGTGCGAAACCTGAGCTCAAACCATTGAAAATGCTGAACCGGAGAATCGCACTGTTCGCACTCAGGCTCAGGCGGCCGGCACCACCAGAGCGACCTGCCAGACCACCCAGACGAAGCCGGCGCACGAGGCCAGCGACAACGATTCCCTCACCCAACGCGCCATGACAGCCTCCGGATTGATGTTCCGGATATGTTCTATGTTCTTGTTGCGTTCACGTCAAGCGTGATAGTTGATTTTATGGCTTGCCTGATGACTCGACTCGCCCTGAGAAAGGCGTAGCTTGGGTAATTGGTGGCGCCATCCTGCCGGCGACTGCGTATCGACGCAGGTAGAGAGCGGGGGCAGCCGGTAGGTCGCAGCCGCTGATGGTCTTCCAAGCATTCCTTGACGATAGTGCGGATGACAGCATCTACGTACTCGCGGGCCACATCGCTAGCGCGGAGCAGTGGGCGGCGCTGGCGGTCGAGTGGGAACGCCTCCTTCCGAAGTACGGCGTTTTAAGCAAGGACGGCCAGTATCACTTCAAAATGTCGGAGATGGCGCAAAACCAAGAGCGACTGGCTCGTATTGGTCCATTCTTCCGTCTGATTGAGGATCATATACCTGTTACACTCTCGTGTTGGCTAAAGTTGGATGATCTCCAGAAGGCTAACGCACGTTTTCAGGTTAAAGGGCAGTCTTTTCCACTTCCTTCGGAGATCAAACCTTTTAGGGTGGCGTTCAGGGCGTTGCTAAATACACTAGCGGACAGCATTGATATTCTGAAAGAAGAGTTGCCAATTGAATTTCCGATTGAATTCTATTTTGATGAGCAGTCTGAAAAATCTGAAATTCTTTCGGGGTGGGATCGCTATTTCAAAGGCAGTGGAGAAGGGCTCCGACAACTGATTGGTGCTGCCCCCAGGTTTGAGGATGATCGCCGCTTTCTCCCGCTCCAAGCCGCAGATTTTCAAGCTTGGTGGGTACGGAAGTGGCGTAAGGACGACACCCCTGAGTGGGGCGAGCCATCAGATATGGCAGGATACAGGCCCCGCAAAGAACGGACGGCTGTCGATATTCAAGTGCGAGAACGCGACATAGCTGACGTTCTCCGCTCCATGTATCTTAAGCGGGTCCCACAGGGCAGCCAGCTATTCGAGCAAGTTCCCCACGATGAGTTCAGTCTTTCCTTGAATTTCTCCATGACCAAGTCTGACGATTCTATCGATTAGGTCACGACTTCAACGAAGTTTAGTTTTTGGGCAATATTCAGATCGCGCACAGCTTTCCGGAACAATTCTGACTGGTCTAGGGCTGTTCCAGAAGGGCTTGATCTCATCCCGGAGGGTGGAAGCCGAGCAGGGTCAGCGTCGAGGCCAGGGCGGCGGAGTTGGTGGACTGGGTCTTGCGCAGCAGGCTGCCGCGGAAGAACTCGACCGTCCGGGGGCTGAGGGACAGGGTCTGGGCGATCTGTTTGGTGGTGCGGCCGGCGACGATCAGTTCCGCCACCTGGCGCTCGCGCCGGGTCAACGTCATCAGCTCCTGCCGGGGCGCCGTCTTCAGCACCTCCAGGCCGCGCTTCACCGCCGCGATGAGGACGTCGGGATTGGTCGGCTTCTGAATGACGTTGTCGACCCCAAGGCGCATGGCGTCGACCGTGGTCGTCACGTCCACGAAGGCGCTGATCAGCACCACGGCGTGGCGGCCCAGCGCGCAGAAGGCGGCGACCAGATCCAGGCCCTCGACGCCCGGCAGCTTCAGGTCGACCACGATGCAGGTCGGGTCGGCGTCCGACGCCCACATCAGGGCGTCCAGGGGATCGGAGAAACCGACCGGGTCGTAGCCCGACTCCCGGAACAGGAGCAGCAGGGTCTGCAGGATCGCGGGGTCGTCGTCGATGACCAGGATTTCCCTGGTGACCGCCGCGTCCGTCTGGCGCGACCGGTTGGCGGCGGGGGGAACGAGCTCGCCGCGATCAGGTTTGCCGCCGGGGAACAAAGTATCGGGAATCCTGTCGCACCTTCTACTGGCTGCCCGAAAAGGGAGGCTTGGGTCGCTGCTCATCGACCGCCGCCCAGACTAGAGGGCCGTGTCCGCTGCCGTAACCTCGTAGTCTCACGCAATTGCTCGCTGTGGGGGCGGTCTGTATCGCCCGATCGTTCGGAATCGGACTGGAAGGCGTCGGAAATCCCGCTCAATGTCTGCCCTTGAACGACTGATGTACAGGTGGCGGATCCGCCGGGACGCCGAGGGCGAACGCCTGCTGGACCTCAAGATCGAAGCGACGCGGCTGTTCAGCCTGACGGGGACGACCGCCGCGTCCGAGACCTGGGGCCTGCATCTGGTCGAGGGGGCCACGCCCTGCATCGACGCCATGCTGCTGGTGCTGGATTGCTGCCACAGACCCGGCGAGCATTGGGTGATCGAGCGCCGCGCGATCGTCGCCCGGGAGTTCGCGGGCCCGACCGCCTCGCGCGTGCGGCTGATGCCCGTGGAGGGCCAGTGGCTCGACCGGGAGCTGGCGCGCACGAGCCCCGATCAGGTGCGGTTGCGGGGCCTGCTCAGCTGGTCCGCCTTTCGGCAGGCCGAAACGGCCGCCTCCTGCTAGGGGGAGCTGGCGTGGCGCTCGGAGACCGAATTCCCCGACCTGCGCCTGAACTGAGGCCTGGCCCGATTGTACGGGTGGTCGGCGCCGAACGGCTGTAGACTCGGTCGAGACGCCGCCAGTCATCCGCCTTTTCGGCGGCAGGCGTCCCGGGAACGCCGCCATGGCCAAAGGTCAAGCACGCAGCAACAAGGAAGTTCGCAAACCGAAGGCCGAGAAGCCGAAGCCGCCGATCTCGGTGGGCAGCTCGCCGTTCACCCAGCCGCCAGGGAAGAAGTGAGAGCAGGCGGTAGGCAGTAGGCAGTAGGCAGTAGGCAGTAGGCAGTAGGCAGTAGGCAGTAGGGGCAGAGCGCCCGAAGGCTGCCTACCGCCTCGCCCCTCAGTACTCGTGGCTCTCGGCCGGGCGCTCTTCCAGATGCCCGTCCTTGATGGCGAAGACGCGGTCCATATGGCCGGCCAGCTCCATGTTGTGGGTGGCGATCAGGGCGGCGACGCCGGTCTGCTTGACCACGTCGTGCAGAGCCTCGAACACCGTCTGGCTGGTGGCGGGGTCCAGGTTGCCGGTCGGCTCGTCGGCCAGCAGCAGGCGCGGACGGTTGGCCAGGGCGCGGGCCACGGCGACGCGCTGACGCTCGCCGCCCGACAGCTGGGACGGCTGGTGCGTCAGGCGCTCGGACAGGCCCAGGGCGACCAGAAGCTCCTCGGCGCGGGCGCGGGCGACGGCCAGCTTGTGCCCGGCGATACGCAGCGGCAGGGCCACGTTGTCCCGGGCGTCGAACTCGGGCAGCAGGTGGTGGAACTGGTAGACGAAGCCGATGCGGTCCAGCCGGATGCGGGTGCGGTCGTGGTCGCTGAGGTCGGCGACGGCCTCCCCGTCGATGCGGACCTCGCCCTCGGTCGGCTTCTCCAGCAGGCCGGCGGCGTGCAGCAGCGACGACTTGCCCGAGCCCGAGGGCCCGATCAGGCCGACGATCTCGCCCGGCATGATGTCCAGATCCACGCCGCGCAGCACGGTCAGGCCGCCGGTGGCGGTGTCATAGGTGCGGGTCAGCCCGCGGACAGAAAGGACGGGAGCCGCAACCTTACTCATAGCGAAGCGCCTCGACCGGATCGAGCTTGGCGGCCTGCCAGGACGGGATCAGGCCCGCCACGCAGCTCATGAAGAAGGACCAGACGGTGACCCAGAAGACATCGACCGGGTCGACGAGGGCGGGCACGGCGTCCAGCATGTAGACGTCGGCGTTGAACAGCTGGGTCTGGAACACCCATTCCAGGAAATGCTGGATGGCGCCGATGTTCAGGCAGAACAGCAGGCCCAGCAGCAGGCCGGTCAGGGTGCCCGCCACGCCGATCATGGCGCCGGCGACGAAGAAGATCCGCAGCATGGACGACTGGCTGGCGCCCACGGTGCGCAGGATGGCGATGTCGCGCGTCTTGTTCTTCACCAGCATGACGATGCCGGAGATGATGTTCAGCGCGGCGATGGCGACGACGAGGCCCAGGATGATGCTCATCGCCACCCGTTCGACCTTCAGCGCGCCCCAGAAGGCGGCCAGGCGGTCGCGCCAGTCGGTGACCATGGCGCGGGGGCCGGCGGCGCGTTGCACAGGGATGCGCATGGCCTCGACCCGGTCGGGCTTGTCGATCTTGAGCTCGATCACGTCCCAGCGGCCTTCCTTGCCGTAGAAGATCTGGGCCTGTTCGAGCGGCATGAAGATGAAGGCCTGGTCGAAATCGGCGGTGCCCGAGCTGAACACGCCGCCGACGCGATAGGTCTTCTCCAGTCCGCCCAGGCTGCCGAAGGCGCTCGAGGCGCCGGTCGGGGAATAAAGGGTGATGGGGTCGCCGACGCGCAGGCCCAGCCCCTCGGCCAGGGCCTTGCCGATCAGGACGTTGTCGCCGCCGTAGGCGCCGACGCCGAAGGTCTGTTTCGCGCGGTCGTCAAGGCTGGAGTTGACGTACTCCATCGACGCCAGATCGCCCTTGGAGATGCCGCGGACGATGGCGCCCGTGGTCGCCCCGCCGGCGCGGACGATGCTCTGGTCGTTGGTCATGGGGGTGACGTAGGTCACGCCGGGCACGGTCTTCAGCCGCGTCACGGCGGCGTCGCGGTCGGGCGACTGCAGGATGTCGCCGGTGACGTACATATGGCCGTTGAAGGACAGCATCCGGTCCAGCAGCTCGGCGCGGAAGCCGGCCATGATGCTCATCACCACGATCAGGGCCATGACCGCCAGGGCGATGGCGACGTAGGAGATGATCGCGATCAGGGCGATGCCGCCCTCCTTGCGCTTGGCCCGCAGGTAGCGCGCCGCCAGCCCCAGCTCCCAGGCGGAGAAGGGACCGGCGGGCTTCGTCGGCTTCACTGCCGGCGCGGCGTTCGTCATCCGACAAGCCTCGCGATCGCTTCGTCCAGCGGCACGGAGATCTTCTCGCCGGTCGCGCGGCGCTTCAGCTCGACCACGCCATCGGCCAGGCCCTTGGGCCCGATGGTCAGCTGCCACGGCACGCCGATCAGGTCCGCGGTGGCGAACTTGCCGCCCGGGCGCTCGTCGGTGTCGTCGTAGAGGACGTCCTTGCCCAGGCCTTCCAGCCTGGCCACGGCCTCTTCGCAGGCGGCCGAGACGGCTTCATCGCCGGCGCGCAGGTTGATCACCATCACGTCGAACGGCGCGACCGAGTCCGGCCAGATGATGCCGCCGGCGTCGTGGCTGGCCTCGATGATGGCGCCCAGCAGACGCGACACGCCGACGCCGTAGCTGCCCATGTGGACCTCGGTGTCCTGGCCGTCCGGCCCGGCGACCTTGGCCTTCATCGGGGCCGAGTATTTGGTGCCGAAGTAGAAGATGTGGCCGACCTCGATACCCCGCGCCGACAGGCGGTCGCCCTCGGCGGTCTGGGCCTCGAACGCGGCGGCGTCGTGCATTTCCTCGGTCGCGGCGTACAGGGCCGTGCGGGCGTCGAAGACGCCTTCCAGCTGCTCGACGCTGAGGTTGTGGCCCGGCGCATCCATCTCGACCAGCTTGCGGTCGCAGAAGACCTCGCTCTCGCCGGTGTCGGCCAGGACGATGAACTCGTGGCTCAGGTCGCCGCCGATGGGGCCGGTGTCGGCGCGCATCGGCACCGCCTTCAGGCCCAGACGCGAGAAGGTGTTCAGATAGGCGGCGAACATCCGCTTGTAGGCGATGCGGGCCGAGGCCTCGTCCAGGTCGAAGGAATAGGCGTCCTTCATCAGGAACTCGCGGCCGCGCATCACGCCGAAGCGCGGACGGCGCTCGTCGCGGAACTTCCACTGGATGTGGAAGAGGTTCAGCGGCAGCGCCTTGTAGCTCTTCACGAAGCTGCGGAAGATGTCGGTGACCATCTCCTCGTTGGTCGGTCCGTACAGCAGCTCGCGCTCATGACGGTCGGTGATGCGCAGCATCTCCGGGCCGTAGGCGTCGTACCGCCCCGATTCGCGCCACAGGTCAGCCAGTTGCAGCGTCGGCATCAGCAGTTCGACGGCCCCTGCCCGCTCCTGCTCCTCGCGGACGATCTGCTCGATCTTGCGCAGCACCCGCAGGCCCAGCGGCAGCCAGGCGTAGATGCCCGCCGCTTCCTGTTTGATCAGGCCGGCGCGCAGCATCAGCTGGTGGGAGACGATCTGGGCGTCCGAAGGCGCCTCTTTCAGCGTGGGCAGGAAGTAGCGCGACAGGCGCATGGGGAGAATCCGGCAAGACGGGCGTGGGACAGGAGCTTTAGCCGGGTCAGAGGGGCGAAAGCTAGGCGGTCGTGGTCGCGGCCTGTCTTTGCGTCAACACCCGCGCCAACAACCGGCGCGCCGGTCCGTCGAACCAGCGCGCCGCGACAAATGCGGCGACCAGGCTGACGGTTCCCCCGAGCCCCGAGGCCAGCGGCCTCTCGCCCAGCATCTGGCCGAAGCCCATCACGATCGGCCCGTGCAGGATGTAGAGCGGATAGGACATCAGGGCGAGGACGGCGGCGGCCCGGCTCGCGCGGGGCGACAGGCGGGCGGTGATCGCCGCGACGGTGACCAGGGGCAGGACCAGCAGGACGGCGGCGGCGTCGATCAGGCCGTTCCAGCCGGCCACGTCCGGCAGCAGCATCACGGCCACGAACAGGCCGAACGCCACGGCGGCGGGCCAGCGCAGCGTCAGCCGCCCGGCCGCCCACATCCGGTGCAGCAGGACCCCCAGCGGGAAGGCGAACAGGATGCGCGCCGCGCCTCCGGCCATGGACGCGCCATGATGACCCAGCGAGCCGCTGTCGGCGGACAGGAAGGTCGTGGCCACGGCGATGGCGCCCAGGGCGACCAGCATGGTCAGGATGCGGTCGCTGAGCCGCCGGGCGAAGATCGCATAGAGGATGTTGGCGACCATCTCGAAGAACAGCGACCAGGCGGGCCGGTTCAGATTGAAGATCTGCACGTCGGCGCCCAGCGGCAGCGGGATCATCAGGACCGCGGCGGCGATGAGCACGGCCAGGGCGGCGAAGCCGTCGAGGCCGGTGGCGACGCTGGCGAACACCGCCGCGCCGATCGCCGTGCCCAGCAGGTACAGCGGCCAGAGCCGGACGATCCGCGTGCGAATGAAGGCGCCGACGCTCCAGCCGTCCAGCAGCCGACGCTCATAGGCGTGGGCCACGACGAAGCCGGACATGATGAAGAACAGATCGACCGCCAGATAGGCGTGAGGGACCAGCCGGTCGAGCGGCGGCAGGTGCAGGGCCAGGACGGCGAAGGCGGCGACGCCGCGCAGGCCGTCCAGGGCCATGAAATGGCTCTTGGGCGCCTCCGCCCGCGTGATCTCATCCGCCCCCATCGGCGAGGGATGTAACCGGCAAGGGTTAAAGCGCGGTGCAGGGCAATCTAGGGGTGCGGCAGGCCGATGCCGTAACGCGCCGCCAGATAGGGGATGATGGCCTCGTCCTGCAGGAAGCGGCGGCCGGTGGCCGCGCTGGTGTTCGCCTCGGGCCAGTCGAAGGTCTGGTCTAGCACCAGCAGCGGACAGGACTGGTGGTCCTCCCCGACCTCGGCGATCACGGCCGGACGCGGGCGCGGGTGGTCCAGGTATCTGATTTCCAGCTGCTCGCGCAGGGCCGGATAGAAGGACAGCACGCCCTCGACGATCGCGCCCGCCGGGCAGTACCAGGGGCCGCCGGCGTCGTCATGCCAGCCGGGGTTCAATAGGTAGAGGCGGTCGGTCATTCCCGGCCTCTAGACCGGCGGCGCCAGGTTCGGCAGGGGCATCCAGCCGATGAAGACCAGCAGCAGGATGACCAGCCAGACGATGGCCGCGACCCAGGTGGTGGTGATGAATTTCTTCTTCAGGTGCGGATTGGCCGGCGCGCCCCACTGGCTGCCGTCGGTCGGCTTCTCCTGGGCCTGCTGGTTCATGCCGATCGGCAGGACGGCGAACAGCACG
>NZ_JAHFPF010000113.1:0-9068 GCF_023259385.1 Brevundimonas sp.
CGGTGGCTACACGACATGGTCTGCCGGGACGGAAGCTCTCAGGAGGGCAACGAAGCTGGAGTTGCTTCAGGTTCCCCTTCGCTGCGGAGATGTTTCCGAATTTCGGTGAGTCATAGAGGCGCGTTCAAGGAGTCCGCGACGCCCGATGGCGTCGCAGCCGAGCCTGCAGGCGCGCGATCAGCCAGCCCGCCAGAGCCGTGACGACGAGCATGAGGCCCTGGACGCCGAAGGTCACTGGATCAAGGGCACAGCAGCCGACAGGCGGCGCAGCGGAAAGCATCGGGTCTTGCCCCTCAACCGGCGCAGCAAGAGAGTTTGGTGACGTCCTTGTTGAACGTCAGCGCGGCCAGCTTCAGGCCCTCGACGGTCGTGAGGTAGGGGAAGATCGTGTCGCCCAACTGCTCTACCGTCATTCCGCATTTGATGGCTACCGCTGCGGTCTGGATGCTGTCGGCCCCTTCCGGCGCCAGAATGTGCGCGCCGAGGAGCTGGCGCGTGCCGCGATCCGCCACCAGCTTGATGAGCCCACGCGCGTCCCTGGCCACTAGCGCGCGAGGGACGTGGTCCAGGGTGATCATCGAGGTCTGCACATCGTGACCGGCCGCGCGGGCCGCGGCTTCCGTCAGCCCCACCGTCGCCACCTGGGGATCGGTGAAGACGACCGCCGGCATGGCGCGATTGTCGTAGACTTCGGTGTCGCCGTTCAGGGCGTTCCTGGCGGCCAGTCGCGCGCCATAGGCGGCCATATAGACGAACTGGTCCGTCCCGGTGACATCGCCTGCGGCATAGACGCCCGCGCGCGTGGTGCGCATCCGGTCGTCGATGGCGATGCCTCCCGTTGGCGAGATCTGGATCCCCATCTCGAAAAGCCCCAGCCCATCGGCGTTGGGAACCCGGCCCGTCGTGATCAGAACGCGCTCCGCGGTGATCGTTTTTGGGCCGCCGGACTGCGTGAGGCTGAGCGAGACCCCCTCGTCGGACGCGTTGATAGACCCGTAGACGGCCCCCGCCACGACCGTGACGCCTTCGTCCGCGAGATAGCGTTGCAGTGCCTCGCTGATTTCGGGTTCGCCCTCAGGCAACAGTCGGGACCGGCAGACGATGGTGACGTCGACGCCTGCCCGGCTGAACATCTGGGCCAGTTCCGCCCCGATATAGCCGCCGCCGATCACCAGAATCGATCGGGGCAACGCCTCCAATTCGAGCGCGGTGGTGCTGGTCAGATAAGGCACCGACTCGATGCCAGGGATCGCTGGAATCCCCGGACGCGAACCGGTCGCGATGATCACCTTGTCCGCAGTCAGCCGGACGCCGCCGACCTCCACGCCGCCCTCGACGAGTCTCGCCGCGCCTTCGTGGTAGGTGATGGCGTCATAACCCTGCAGCACGTCCTCGTACTTGGTCTGGCGAAGGTCGTCGACCAGTCGGTCCTTCTGCAGAACCGCTTCGGACCAGTCTGTGATGGCGGCCGAGGCCTGAATGCCGTCGAAACGGCTCGCGGCCCGGGCCTGATGCAGAGGTTCGACGGCCCGGATCAGGGCCTTTGACGGCACGCAACCGACGTTGACGCAGGTTCCGCCAATCGTCCCGGCTCCGACGAGCGCGACCCGTGCGCCCTGTTCCGCCGCCGTGATAGCGGCCGAGAAGCCGGCAGAGCCCGTCCCGACCACGACGAGATCGTAGGTCTTGGCGACGTCCCCTGAGGGCGTGCAACAATCACTCATACTGTCCTGATCTTTCTAGATTGACTCTGCGTGTCCTGACGCAGGGACTGGCCGCGCGGCAGACGTTCGAATATCGTCCTCGAGGCGTCACACAAGACGCCGGCAACGCCCTATCGGCGCGCCTGAACACGAGCGGGATAGCCGGCCCTTGTCGACGCTAGGGCCAAGGCGGCTGGCGTTACGCGGGCGTCATCGTAGGTCACCGTCGCCACGGCCTGTCCTCTCCCGCCCGGAGTCACAGTGACAGTCACGGCTTCAACGCCGGGGATGCGTGAGATCGTGCGACGGACGATGGGCGCGCAGGTCACGCAGGACACGTTGCTGACGTCGAGCCTCGCCGTGCGTTCGGCGGCCTGTGCGGCATCAGAAGTGAAGAGAGCCGCCGCGAAAATGAAAGCGGCGCGGATCGAAGGGGTCATGATCGAAGTCTCCAGGAAAAATCAGGCGCCGATCAGCAGCGGCGCGACATAGGGAAATGCGAGAGCGAGGGCGACGAGCAGGGTCGCCGTCCAGAGCGCGATCTTGACGAGACGCGTCGAGGCCGGCCGGGCGCAGGTCGCGTCTTCGGCACATGCGGCCCCAGGCTGGCGGTAGACCCGGAAGAAGCCGAGGCTCAGCAATACCACGGCGGCGGCTATGAAATAGAGATGGTAAGGGGCCAGCGCCGTGACGTTGCCGATCCATGCCCCGCTGATCCCGAGCGCGAACAACGCCAACGGCAAGACGCAGCAGGAGGTCCCGCCGATCGCAGCGGCAAGTCCTCCAACGACGAGCAACGTACGACCGGTCGGTTTGTCTACCTCTGTCAGGGGTCCGCCGAGTTTTTCCTTGCCGTCTGCCATGGACGCTCCTCACGCTTTCACGGGTCGATGGACACAAGGTAGGGTCTGTAGTTCCTACAGATACAAGAGGTAAACGCCATGATGGACAAAATCGCCCTGCGCGACACCACACCACGCCTCCCCATCGGCGAACTGTCGAGGCGGACCGGGGTCAATATCGAAACCGTGCGCTATTACGAGAAGATCGGCCTGATGCCCGCCCCGGCCCGCAGCGAGGGCGGACACCGTCTTTACGGCCAAGGCCATCTCCTGCGGCTTAACTTCGTTCGGCGGGCGCGGGACCTCGGGTTCACCCTGAACGAAATACGGGGCCTGCTCGAGTTGGCCGAGCAGCGCGATCTGCCATGCGCGGAAGCGCGTGTGGTCGCCGCCGCCCATTTGGGTGACGTTCGGGCCAAGCTGGCTGCCCTGAGGAAGATGGAAAAGGTGCTGGTCCAGATGGTCGCCGAGTGCGCGGCAGGCGCCACGCCGGAGTGCCCGATCTTGGAAGCTCTGTTCGACGCCCCGGCCGGAAACCAACCGGCGTCGTGAACGGCTTTCGCCCACCTGTGGCCTTGGAATTTGGGTACGTCCATACCCGACACATCCGGGGAGTTGTTGACGGCTTTCGACACGACCAGAATGCTCTTGTATCTGTAGGTACTACAGACCCTATTCGGATGCTCGTCACCGCAAATATCAGCGCGCTCAGCTCCCCTGCGCTCAGATCGC
Source organism: Brevundimonas sp. (assembly GCF_023259385.1). GTDB lineage: Bacteria > Pseudomonadota > Alphaproteobacteria > Caulobacterales > Caulobacteraceae > Brevundimonas. Next base: position 3,278 of record NZ_JAHFPF010000113.1, read on the forward strand.
CATACTCAAGTCATCCGAGGAATAGCTATGTTGGACCAAGAACCCATTACCCGCACGGCTGACAAGGCGGGCGTAGTCGGCGCAATTGTTGCGGCCATGGGATGCGCTGCGTGCTTTCCAGCCCTCGGCAGCTTGGCCGCGGCTTTGGGTCTTGGCTTTTTGAGCCAATACGAAGGGGTCTTTATTCGCTACCTGCTCCCTTTGTTTGCGGTAATTGCTTTGGCGGCCAACCTGGCTGGCGGAATGCGTCATCGGCGATGGTCGAGAACCATCATCGGCATGGTCGGACCTTTGCTGGTATTGGCCGCCGCCTTGCTGATGGCGAGCTTTGGTTGGCCGACGGCTTGGCTTCTTTACCCCGGTCTCACGTTGATGATCGCCGTGTCGATTTGGGATCTGGTGTCCCCGCCGAAAAGGAGGCTCGGCGGCGTGGCATGATTCCCAACTCCTTGTCGGGCCTGCCTAAGCGAAGATTACAGTGTCGCCAAAGCGGCAACGACTCAGAACCCGGCTCACATGCCGGATTCGCAGCCTAGATCGACGGACGCCCGCCGGCGGAACATGGATATCTCGTCTGACCTTGAGGTTATGCCGTTGGTGTCGCTCATATGACCCATCTCCTCCGTGATCGAGCTCGGGTACTTCAAGGTGAGTTCCAACGCTCCGTTCCCTCAGGCGGCGGTTCAGCTTGTCCGCAGGCCTCCCGCGCCGGGCGGACGGGTGGGCGAGGGTCTTGGTGAGTCAAAGAAAGTCTCGACGCGGCGGAGCAGCCAACGGCCCTCCACCGCGTCGCGAACCGGACGCCGCGCGGCATGCGGCACCAGACTGATCAGCTGCGGTTACTGCGGGCGAATGGCCTTCACCTCGCCGGCGCTGCCCCTAACAACAAGATCAAACTCGACTCTGTCACCGACCTTCGCCTGTTCGATCAGGGCGGGTGACGCCGCGAAGCCCATGGTCATCGCAGGCCATTCCAGGCTGGCAATCGGCTCGTGCTCAATCGTGATCTTGCCGCCCTGCGCGTCGATCTTCGAAATCACGCCCCGCGCGGTCGCGGACTTCTCCCCGGCCGCCGGCGACATGGCGTCCATCTCTCCCGCCGAGGCCGCGGGCGCGGCGGCGGAGCTGACGTCACTCGGCGTTTCCGTCTCCTTTGCCGGCTGCTGACTGCAGGCCGCCAGGGCGATGACCGCCCCAGCTGACAGGCTCAGGCGGAGAGCGAGCGTGCGGGACTTCTCAAACAGGTTTTTCATAGCGTAGCTCCTTGGGTGGGGGTTGGGGTGGGACGTGATTTCCGGCGTCTCAGGAGGAGATAGCCGGCTGGGATGACAAGCATCGACAGGAGGGGCGCGGTGATCATGCCGCCGATCACCGGCGCGGCGATGCGGCTCATGATTTCGGACCCCGCGCCGTGACCAATCAGGATCGGGAACAGACCACCGAGAATTACGGCAACCGTCATCGCCTTGGGGCGGACCCGTAGCAGGGCGCCTTCGCGAACGGCTTCCTCGACCTGCTCCCGGTCGGGATCAGGTCCTCGATCCTTCAGCGCATGTTTGAGATAGATCAGCATCACCACGCCGAACTCGGCTGACAGGCCGGCCAGGGCGATGAACCCCACGCCGGTCGCGACCGACTGATCGAAGCCCATCAGATAAAGCAGCCAGAAACCGCCGGTGAGGGCGAACGGCAGGGTGCCCATGATGAGCAGGGCTTCGTCGAAGCGGCCGAAGGTCAGATAGAGCAGGATGAAGATGATCACGAGCGTGGCGGGAACCACGATCTTGAGCCGTTCGGCCGCCCGTTCCAGATATTCGAACTGGCCCGAGTAGGCGATGCTGACGCCCGGCGCGAGTTTCACCTCGCTTGCGACCGCCTGACGCAGATCGGCGACGACAGACGCGAGGTCGCGCCCCCGAACGTCGACATAGACCCAGGTGGTCAGCCTGCCGTTCTCGGATTTTAGCATCGGAGGGCCGTCTGCGATCTGGATATCGGTGACCGTGCCCAAGGTGATCTGCTGACCCGACGGCGTCAGGATCGGCAGGCCTCGGAGCTGTTCCACGCTGTCGCGCATCTCTCTCGGATAGCGAACGCTGATGGGATAGCGGGCAAGCCCTTCCACTGTCTGTCCGATCGTCTCCCCGCCCACGGCGCCCGAGACGATCGACTGGACATCGGCGATGTTCAGGCCGTAACGGCCTGCCGCGCGCCGGTCGATCTCGATGTCGACATAACGCCCGCCGGTCAGGCGTTCGGCCAAGGCCGAAGTCACGCCGGGAACGGTCCTGGCGACTTGGGCCACCTGGGCCGCGATACGGTCCATCGCGGCCAGGTCGGCACCGGACACCTTGACGCCGACGGGGCTCTTGATGCCCGTCGCCAGCATGTCGATGCGATTGCGGATGGGAGGGACCCAGACGTTGGACAGCCCGGGAACCCGAACCGCGCGATCGAGCTCTTCGATCAACTTCTCCGAGGTCATACCGCGCCGCCATTGATCGCGCGGTTTGAACTGGATGGTGGTCTCGAACATCTCCAGCGGAGCCGGATCCGTGGCGGTCTCAGCCCGGCCCGCCTTGCCGAAGACGGTCGCCACTTCGGGCACGGTGCGGATCATCCGATCCGTCTGCTGCAGGAGTTCCGCCGCCTTGGCCGGGGAGAGGCCCGGCTGGGCCGAAGGCATATACAGCAGGTCGCCCTCGTCCATCGCCGGCATGAACTCGCCGCCGAGTTGGCTTAGAGGCCAGGCCGTGGTGGCGAAGACCAGCAAGGCCGCCACCAGGGTCTTTTTGGGATGATGCAGCACCCAGTCCAGTGGCCCGCGATAGATGTGCGTGAGCCAGCGATTGATCGGGTTGCTCTGCTCGGCCGGGATCCGTCCTCGGATCAGATAGCCCATCAGAACCGGCACGAGAGTGATGGACAGGATCGCCGCCGCCGCCATCGCATAGCTCTTGGTGAAGGCGAGCGGCGCGAACAGCCGGCCCTCCTGGGCCTGCAGGCTGAACACCGGAATGAACGACAGGGTGATGATCAACAGGCTGAGGAACAGCGCGGGTCCGACCTCCACGGCCGCCTCGGTGATGACCTTCCAGCGATCCTCGCCCGCGAGCTTATCATCCGGGTGGTCATGCTCCCATCGCTCGATGTGCTTGTGGGCGTTCTCGATCATGACCACAGCCGCATCGACCATGGCTCCGATGGCGATGGCGATGCCGCCCAGCGACATGATGTTGGCGTTCACGCCCTGGAGATTCATGATCAGGAAGGCCGCCAGTACGCCCAGCGGCAGGGTCAGGATGGCGACCAGAGCCGACCGGGCGTGCCAGAGGAACAGGCCGCAGACCAGGGCGACGACAATGAACTCCTCGATCAGCTTGCCGCTCAGATTGTCGATCGCCCGGTCGATGAGCTGCGAGCGATCGTAGGTCGTCACCACCTCGACTCCCGGCGGCAATCCGGCTTTGAGCGTCTGGAGCTTCTCGGCGACGGCCGCGATCGTGGCCCGGGCGTTCGCGCCGGATCGCAGGATGACGACGCCGCCCGCGACCTCGCCTTCGCCGTTGAGCTCGGCTATGCCGCGTCGCATCTCCGGGCCGATCTGGATGGTCGCGACATCCCCGAGGCTGATCGGCACGCCTCCAGCCGCCGTGCGGAGCGGCACGGCCCGGAAGTCGTCGAGCTCGGTCAGATAACCATTGGCGCGGACCATGTATTCGGCCTCGGCGAGTTGGAGCACCGAGCCGCCCGTCTCGCCGTTGGCGCGTTGGAGGGCCTCCACCACCGCCTGATGGGTAACGCCGTAGGACGCGAGCCTCACCGGGTCGAGCACCACCTGGTATTGCCGCACCATGCCACCGAGGCTGGCGACCTCGGCCACCCCCGGCACGGTCTTCAACTCGTAGCGGAGGAACCAGTCCTGCAGGCTTCTCAACTGCGCCAGATCGTTGCGGCCAGTGCGGTCCACCAAGGCGTATTCATAGACCCAGCCGACGCCGGTGGCGTCCGGACCAAGCGCCGGTTGGGCGGTCGCGGGTAGCCGCGCCTGCACCTGGCTAAGATATTCGAGGACCCTGGACCGCGCCCAATAGAGGTCCGTCCCATCCTCGAACAGCACATAGACGAAGCTGTCGCCGAAGAAGGAATAGCCCCGAACCGTTCGCGCGCCGGGCACCGACAGCATGGTGGTCGCCAGCGGATAGGTGACCTGGTTCTCGACGATCTGGGGCGCCTGCCCCGGGTAGCTGGTGCGGATGATGACCTGCACGTCCGACAGGTCCGGCAGGGCGTCGACCGGCGTGCTGCGCACCGCAAACAGGCCGGCGGCCAACAGGGCGACGGCGGCCATAAGGACGAGGAAGCGCCCCTTGACCGAGGCGCGAATGACTGCGGCGATCATTGCCCAGACCTCCCACGCGGGGCGGGCGCAGCCATGGATGCGCCCGTTTGGGCGGCGGTGGCGGACCGGCCGGCCGTCGGCGACGCCGGGGCGCGCACGGGCCCGGAAGTCTGGCCTATCGGCCGCGCCGTGACGCCTGACAGGCTGGCCTCGGAATCGATCAGGAACTGCCCCGACGCGACGATCCGTTCCCCATCCCTGAGACCGGCGAGGATTTCGGTCTGACCGCCGGCCTCCCGTCCGATCCGGACCTCGGCCGGTTGATAGCGGCCCTCCGGCAGGGCGAGCATGACAATGTCCCGTTCTCCGGTTCGGATCACCGCCTCGGTCGGCACGAGCAACGCCGGAGTTGAACCGCCGCCGAAGGTGATCCGGCCGAACATGCCGGGGCGCAGACGGCCCCCGCGATTGGTCATTTCGATCCGCCCGGTGACCGTGCGGCTGTCGCCGACGAGTTCAGGCAACAGGGCGGTCAGACGACCCGTGAACCGCTCGCCCGGGAAGGCGGCTAGAGCCACCTCGACGGACTGTCCGACCCTCAGCTGGCTCGCCTGCACCTCCGGGATGGCGGCATTGACCCAGACGGTGGCCAGGCCGTTGATCTCGGCCAGGGTCATGCCCTGGGTGACGCTCATGCCGGCGCGCACGCCCAAGGTCTTGATCACGCCGCCGGTGGGGGTCGAGATCGTGATGGTGTTTCGCGCCCGCCCGCTGCGCTCGACCGAGGCGATCAGGCTCTCGGACATGCCCAACAGCACCAGTCGCTGCCGCGCCGCATGGATCAGGGCCGTATTGCCGGTGCGCCGCACGGCCAGATATTCCGTCTGGGCTCCGCCCCAGGACGGGATGAGCAAATCGACCAAGGGTGCGCCGGCGGCGATGACGTCGCCAGGCGCGCGATTGTAGACCCGCTGCACGAAGCCGTCGGCCCGCGACTGGACCACGGCGATGTCCCGTTCGTTGTAATCGACCACCGCCGTGGCGCTAAGATCGCCCTCCAGGTCGCCACGGCGGGCCGTGGCGTACCGGACCCCCAAATTCTGGGACAGCGCCGGATCGATCCGGACGCCGCCGGATGAACCGCTTCCACCTTCGTCGGCGTATTTGGGGATTGTATCCATGTTCATGGACGATTTCCCCGGCCCCGGATATCGCTCGTTCGGGACCATGGGATCATACCAGTAGAGGATTTCGCGATCCGCGCCCGCGTCCGCCGTCCGCGTCGCCGGTTCGCCGGATCGGGGCGCGATCAGGACCCCTGCCCCGACGCCGATCCCGACCAGCAGCAGGGCGCCCACGGCGACGCCCAGGCGGGTGTTTGGAAAACCGTTCATTGGTCGGCCCCATAGACGAGGTTGATCCGGACCGCGTCCCGCGCCACGGCGGCTT